>PLYL01000025.1 GCA_003151795.1 Candidatus Yanofskyibacteriota bacterium
ACTCAGGTAATAATACAGAAGTTCGTTTGGTTTCGGATACGGGACTGTCACCCGCTATGGTCGGCTGTTCCAAGGCCGTTCTCCTACCGCACGAATTTTTAACTTCCTATGAGATTTTAACTTTGCACACGATGTGTTTTGCGCAAAGTTAAAATTTCAAATGTACTATCCCTATTACCCCATTCGACCACTACTTGCGTAATGAAAAAATGGTTTAGGCTGTGCCGCTTTCGCTCGCCGCTACTCACGGTATCTAATTCTATTTATTTTCCTTTGGGTACTGAGATGTTTCACTTCCCCAAGTATGCTCCCGTCCAGATTGGAAGTGGCGAATCGTCGACACTTCCGTGTCGGACTCGCCGAGGTTACCTCACTGTTCCTGAGAACTCACCGACTTTGGTGAAATGATTCTTCAGGACATCATCCGTATTTTCAACGTCCGGCAGCCACACATCGACTTTCGTGATGTGAAACTGTGACGCCAATGCAATATCCTGCACTGCTGCCGCAGGACTAATGTTCGGGTGGTGTTCAATAACGAAAACTGTTTTCGTTGTCATGCTTTCCTAACCTCCAATCTAGACGGGTCACGGTGGTTCACACCGCGGGGTTTCCCCATTCGGACATCTCCGGGTCATAGCCTGCTCGACGGCTCACCGAAGCTTTTCGCAGTCACGCAACGTCCTTCATCGCCTATTCGTGTCAAGGCATCCTCCGTGCGCCCTTTAATGTGGTCATTTTGCTTGACCTTTGAGTAATCGCTTGATTGATGTTTCCTTAACCCTCCTAAGTTTTACTTCGTAAAATTTGGGAGGGTTAACTTGCCCTCCGAAGCTTTACGCGTAGGAGGGACTTAACTTAATGCTTTGTCTAGATGTTTACCCGCCTAAGTTTTGCTTCTGCAAAATTTTGGCGGGTTTTACTACCCTCTAACTAATATATTGTTAAGTTTCAATCCACTTAAGCTACCAGTGTTTATCCCCATTCAGGAACAAACATCGAGAGCCCAATTTTTGATTAAAAAATCCGCCTTTCAGCGGCTTCCCGAAGCACACAGAAATGCTAGGTTTTTAGCCGCGTTCAGCCTTTCGTTGTGTGTTAGTTAACATACCCAGTAGTAGAAATCCGACATGCGCTTGGAATGGTTTTACCAAAAACGCATGGGACTAATTTATATTGTTTTATGCCTATTACCCGAGATTATGAGCCAATCGCGCCAAGTAAAACCTAGTCGGATTTTCACTATCTGGGCATAGAATATTTCAGTGCTCTTAGTATAGCAAACTAGCCTATAAACAGTCAATAGGCCTAGTTACGACTTATCTGAATAAGCCAAAGTACGATACTTACCAAAATCAATAGACCAAATAACCATTTCAAAAACCTGCCAAACTTTGGATGCTTTTGGGATATCAGATTAGCGTCTAATAGATTAATAACCATCTGGGTATTTAGCCGCGTTTAGTCTTTTGTTGTGTCATATTTACCATAGAATATTTGTGTGCTTTTAATATAGCAAAACCTCAATCCATATGTAAGCTCCTACCTGATACCTGTATCAATATTGAAATTTAACGTAGATTTTTGGCTGTTTTTAACGGTGACAGTCCCGACAATAGTGGTAAGTAAATCAACCCTCATTCCGCTTGCTTTTATCGTATAAGTGCCGGGCGCGATGACAAATTGGTAGTTACCATTAGCATCCAAATGCTGGCTAGTGATTAATTTAGAATTATCATTTCCTTCGGGAGTTGTGGCAGTAGCTACAGTAAAAACTCCCACCTGCCGCGAAGTATATGCCTGTGGCGAAGGCGTGCATGGATTCCCCGCTTGCTCTACGGGACAATTCGGCCCGACGGTCACGTGGCCAGTCAATGTTCCGCCGATTCCACTCTGCACACTTGAATCGGTGAATTTAAATGTGGAGAGAATCTCTTTTAATATATTGGTATCTATTTTACCTGAATCGTTATAAGAACTAACCACAAGATTACTGGCCGACAAAGAGAATATGTTTACAAATTGATTGTCGCTCCAAAATTCATATTCCTTATTATCGATAATTATTTTTTCTTTCTTGATGTCGCCAGCATTAATAAAATCTCTGCCACCCTGAAACGTACTAAATTGATATTCAATCACTTGCCCATTGGAAAGTGTGAGAAACGTTCTTAGGCATTCTTTTGCTGCATTTTTACATGAAGTAAACTTTTCTTCTCTCGTAGTAGCATCAGCTGGATACTTAAACTCAAATCCATACTGCGTATTCGTATATGTTTTCCAACCCGCCGTCACGTCCGTCCTCGGCGTGAAGGTTGGCACAACTTCTTGGGCCACTTGCTGGTTCTGCCAATACTGAATTCTGGCGTAGGTGGAACCTCCGAGCAACAAAAGAATAATAAAAGTCACGACGAACTTCTTGTTCAGGAAATGCTTGGGTGGTTGTACTGGTGCCTGTTCTGGTTGTGGAGTAACCGGGTCCATTATTTTATAGATTACTCAAAAATTCTTCTATCGTAATACCAGCATCTTTTTCTATGATAGATATGAGAAGTTGTTTTTTAATCGTGGCACCGGCATGGATAGGAACAACAGTCCTTCGTTTCTGAAGAGGATGATACATCATGAGATGTGATCCTTTTTGTCGGTCTTCAATAAACCCAAGCCGTTTTAATACTTGAATAACCTGCCGAGCAGATAAGGCTGGAATTTGTTTCATTACGAAACAGCGACTTCGACAATACCCTGAAGAATACGACGATCGGGAGGTAGAGACTCTTGGTGATCAGTGAGACTTTCAAGATAGAGAGTAATAGCTTCTTTGATATTTTTTTCAGCTTCCTCAAGCGTCTCCCCTTGGGAATGACAACCCGGTAAAGATGCGACAAAAGCAACATACCCGCCCTCTGGTGCGGCTTCATAAGTTACTGAAAATGATAGGTGTTTACTATGTATTTCTCCTTTCATGGCATTAATTATACACCAACATAGCTATTTAACAACGGGCTCAAATGCGGTAAGTGTATGGACTAATTGATCCACTTCTTCCCAGCCGGTTTTGTAATCGTAGTTGTAGCGGGCGGGTAGAGCAATGACATATTTTGAATTTTGGCCGAGTATGCTCGGCGGAATCGGCGCCGCGCTCACCGCCATTTTTTCGCCTTGAATCAAAGCCCACTGCGCGGGCGTGAAAATCATCATCGGCATATCTTCACGAGGACTGGCCGTGGTCCACAACGGATGACGCAATGTAATAATGGGTCCAGTAGCTGTAACTTTGCTTGTCGCCACATTCCGCCCCTGCCATTGGCTATTCAAAACAGTGTACCCACCCCAACTGTCAGGCAATGCAATCGAAAATCCGTACTGATTGTTTTGATAAATATTTAAAGCTGGAACTTCTGTTGCTCTCGGGGTAAATACTGGAGCGATTTCTTGAGATACGATTTGATTTTGGATTTGCCAGAGACTCGCAAAGCCGGCGCCGGCGAATAAGACAATCAAGGTGCAGGTGAAAAAGAATTTATGATTCCAGAAATGTTTTCTTTCTAACTTCGGAACTGAAGACTCCAGTTTCGGAGGCGGAACGTAATTATGAATCGAGTTGTTGCCCGGCGCGAACGAAGTGTTATCCATCCCGTAATTATGCCACGAAACTAAATGGCCCCGCAAGCGTGCGGGGCCATTTAGTTATAAACTTTAAATCTTAGACGAGTTTGATTAAGCTGAATCCTTTTCTTTTAGCGGCATAGAGAGCCGAAGACATCAGACCGCCGAAGCCAGCCAGAGCGAAGGCGTCGCCGGTCGGACCGGTGCGAACATGGAGCGCGCCAGCGATAACGGTGCCGTTGCCAATAGTAATCGAGACGGGATTGGAAGTCGCCGAAGAGATATTATCAGCGCGGGCCGAGGCGGTGTTGACCAGAACTTGGCCGGAACCGACGCCGGGGTTGACCGTCGCGTAGAAGACAATCGTCGCCTGTTGGCCGGACGAGAGCGTCCCGATATTTAATCCGCCGGTCACGATACCGTCGTTAGTGCGGTTATTATTCAAGGTCGTACTGCCAGCGGTGTAATTCATCCCGGCGGGCAAGGCGTCGCTGATGACGACATTGTTCAAGCTCGTGTTATACGGCGCGGTTACGATAATCGTAAACTCGATGCCATCACTGGCGCGGGCCGTGAGCGAGGTCTGCGGGGTTGTATCGCCACGGGAGATATCGCGAGCCGTCTTCTGGATTGTCAGTGTTTGCTGATTCAGTTGAGGAGCGATATACGTGCCGACCATGACCGAGGCGCTGTCAGTAACCGTGGAAGCATTGTCGGCGGTTACGCTCGCGCTGTTGGTTAGAGTAACAGCGTTATTGTAGTTGTAATTATTGTATCCGTTATAGCCATACTGGTTATAGGTCTGGCTGACGGTCGCTCGAAAACGAATCGTTGAAAGCTGGCCCGCATAGAGCGAACCGATGTTTATGCCACCAGAGGTAATACCGTCGTTCAAATATGAATTGTTTACGGTCGTACTGCCAACGACATATGTCAGACCGTACGGCAATGAATCGGTCACGCGGACATTCGTCGCGGACTGACTGTTCGGCGCGGAAACGCGGATTACGAATTCGACGGTATCATTAGCATTGGCGTTTACCGATTTCACTTCGCTCGTATTGGTTGAAATATCTCGAACCATCTTGGAGATAGTCAAGTATGAATAGAGAATTGGGGACGGAGTATATGTTGGGTACGGAATAGGATACGGGGTCGGATACGGTGTTGGAACTGGCGGCGGCGTAACGCACGGGCCGGTTACTTGCACGGTCGTGGAAGCCGTTGTCGAAGCACCTTGTGTATTGGTTGCAGTGAGAACGTAGATCGTGGTTTGAGTCGGGTTAATTAAACGATCGCCGCTTAAAGGCACTGAACCAATGTTCGGACTAATAGCGACGTTGGATGCATTAACGGTATTCCACACGAGATCTATACTCTGGCCAACACAAACCGCCGGTGCTGCCGTAAATAAAGCGATGATAGGCATTGGCGCGGGAGCTGGAGTCGGTGTTGGAATCGGTGCCGGAGTTGAACATGGGCCGGTAACCACGACCGTAGTCGAAGCATTCGCTGAACCGCCGCTCGTATTTGAAGCATTTAAGAGATAGGTTGTGGTTTGAACCGGACTGACCATCTGACTGCTATTGACACCGACGGCGCCTAATTGAGCGATAGTCGCTTGGGTGGCGCCAGAAGTTGTCCACGAAAGAAAAGTAAACTGACCGATACAGATTGGGTTCGGATTGGCTGAAATATTAGCCGTAACTTGCACCGGTGCCGGAGTCGGTGTTGGGGTTGGAGTTGGGCATGAACCGGTCACAACCACGGTGGCTGAAGCCGTACCATAACCGCCGGATGAGTTGGTTCCGGTAATGGTGTAGGTCGTAGTGGCGCTCGGTGAGACATATCGATCACCAGATGGCGAGACTGACCCGATGCCTTGATCAATGGAGACACTGGTGGCGCCAACCGATGACCACGTTAAGTGAGCTGATTGACCGACGCAGATTGAGTTCGTGATGGAAATGGAGACGGAGACAAGAGAATCCGCATTGACAGAGGCAGGAGAGGCCAAAGAAGACAGCAAAATAACGCTAAATAGGCCAATTATGGTCGCTACCCCTAAACCCTTAAAAAACGTTGTTTTTGTGTTCATATTAGTTTATTTGTTTATATTACAAGTGTTAGATTTATGCAATGGTTATGGATTTCCTAAACTCTATCATATCAAGTAATACCTGTCAAGGGGGCTTTTCGTTGCTATTGACATTGCTATTAATATCTAGTACAATGCAACCAGACGAAGGAGCGCCCCTGAAATTCAGAAGACGCTCCAAATAAGGGGAAAGACCCTTGAAAACAAAACTCGGAAGACCCTATCTTTAAAAGGATAAGGGCCACTAATTGGAGGCAGTATGATTCGAAGAATCTTGTCCGCTCTCGTTCTACTTGTCAGTGTCATAGCCGTCACAGGCTGTGGCAAACAGTGCTCGTCGTGCGGGTCACCGACTGGTCCTTCGGCACCGCCAACCTTTCATTCTACCAAGAGCTTCACAACGGCTGATGTAGATGTGAAGGTAGTTTGCGGTGATGGGACAGTCCTCACGGTCAAAGTCCATGGAACGGCAACAGCGGCGGGTTCTGGCACAACACAAGCGGAAGCCGACGCGGATGCACTCAAAAATGCAATCGATGCAGCGAATATCGACTTGCAAGTCCAGTTGAAAGTGGATATCAACGTCGTGTGCGCAACACACACACCACCGGCGCCGACTCCGACGCCCGCGCCGGTTCCCACACCAACTCCGGTTCCAGTTCCGACGCCGACTCCGGCTCCGGTCTGTACCTATGCAGTCGACACGACACCCGTGAACTTTCCGTATCAGGGAGGTAATGGTGGTGTGTCAGTGGGTACCCAGCCTGGGTGTACCTGGACGGCTGTGTCGACCTCGTGGATCAACATCACGTCGGGCTCATCGGGAAATGTGACAGGTACTACTTCGTATAGTGTGCCTCTGAATCCCGGCAGTCAGAGGAGCGGGATAATCACTGTTACCACCCTTACGGGGGTGCGAGTGAAAAGCATCACGCAAGATGGAGCACCGCCAGTTCCAACGCCGACTCCGGCTCCAACGCCGGCACCGACTCCCACGCCAACGCCGGCACCAGCCTGCACGTACGCGGTGGACACGACACCGCTGACGATGTCGTATGTCGGCGAGAATGGAAGCATCTCCATTGGCACCCAAGCTGGGTGTACGTGGACAGGGTCAGTTGGTGCCACCTGGTTGGAGGGCTCACCTCTATCAGGAGTTGGCAACAACTCCAAGATCGGCCTGTATGCTGGGCCGAATCCGGGACCACAACGGACGACCACCGTAACCGTCAGAGATCAGAACGGAGCTACGTATACGAAAACCGTCACCCAGTTAGGAAGACCGGGGGCGTAGGAACGACAGTTCGGGGGTCTCATCACACAGCAATGTGTTGATGGGACCCCCGTCTTTTTTTACAAATTTTTTAAATAAAAAAGGGGCGGTCTGGATCTCTCCAAACCGCCCTCTCGTTGACATCTCCTATCTCCTTGTTCCCACTATGCAGGGCCAGTAGTACCAAGTCGCGTAACCGGCGACGGCACCACCCCCGACGGCGACCAACGTCCACTTGCACTTCTTCCCGCAGAACCCCGATGAACGGACGGGTTCTGGTTGCTGCGGAATGTACGGTTGAAACAACGGCGCTAGCGGAGGAGCTATTCTAGGTGATAGTGGAGGCATCATCAACACTGGTGGTGCTTTTCTACTGATCTGCGGTGGCGGAGATGGCGTTGCAACCGCCTGTGGAGGCGCTGGAACCTCGGCGTTTTCTCCAGAAGTGTTGTAGCACTCCTCGAAAATCACCACATTGACCCATCTACCCGTTCCCGGAATCTCCATAGAATCCAGGAGGCGGGCCCGAGGACTGACCAATCTCTTTCCGGTCTTGTCTTTGGTATGAATCACAGGCGGCGCCTTGGTCACAGCCACTTGGCGAACTCCCTTGACCACAACTCCATGGGACAGGCCGTAGTCGAGATCGATATTGCCTTGGGCGTAGACCTTCCACTGCCACTTGCTTTCGCGCAAATAGGTGACGACCTGATCCAGGAAGCGCTGGTCGCAACTCTCGCCCCCGTAAAACACAAGGCAGAGCGAGGCTTCCATCAGCTTCTTGTTCGCGATCCCTTCCTCGCCGGTGAGAACACGGACGACTGTGAGATCGTCATTGTTCACAAGAACGAGAACGGGTGCGCGATCATAGAACTGCCAGTCGAAACGTGGTTGGGTCTGTGCCTCGGCCGTAGAGCCGAAAGCCAAAATTGCGAAGACCCAACCGGCAATGATTTGCTTTACCATCTGACACCTTCTTTCTTGTTAAAGCGAGGGCAGAACCCTCGCAAAACTATCTTCACAGAGCGCATGCCCTGCGTAAGATTCTATCCTAACAATACATTACTTTAAGAGATACGTCAACTCTACTGCACCAAACTCGCACTGACGGCGATACGGTTCGCATCTGTCCCAATCGGCCAGCAAGTGGAAACAATCAGGTCGCCGGCTAATCCGGAATCAATCAACTGCTGGGCACTGCCCTTTTGAACTGTTCGAACTCGATATGTGTACTGGGTATTGCCAACAGTTACATATATCAGGTCGTCAGGCTGAAGTTTGCCGAGCAATGAAAAGATTGAAGAATACGCGGTCCACGGCAAATCAGATGAAGAATGACCAACAATCACCGCCGTGCCCGGCTGGCCGGGATTGACCGAACCAGGATACAGCACGACGCCCTTTTTGAGAGCATTCAAAATCGTCGCGTTGGTAGAATCGCTTACTTGTATTACCGGCGCGGAAACATTTATTTTGGGAATCGAAATCACGGCATCCAATTGAGACGAGCCGGTAATTATTGGGGCCGGTGAAACATTTGGTGAAATACTTACAGACGGAGAATAGGCGGTTTGGGTTTCAACGGCCGTAATCAATTCGGGGTGTTTGTCGTAGCCGTAAATATCGCGGTACTGCTGGGTCAACTGCTCATTATCCGATTCCGTAGAATGATTAAGCGGATAAGCGAGCGCCTTAACAATAGTTGGCGCGTTTAAAACAAGCAGAATTACAACGAACGCAACCACGAAAATAGCCACCAAAGATTTCGCGGAAGCTGGCTTCGGCGGAGCGGGGACTTTTAATGGCGGTAATTGGTTAAATTGAGAATCCATAAAATATATTATTTCGTTAAAATTTCCGGACCGTTTTCGGTAATCGCGACTGTATGCTCAATATGGGCCGAGGGCTTCTTGTCGGCGGTGATATACGAAAAGCCGTCCGGACCGTTGGCAATCTTGTGCCCGCCAATAACAACCATCGGTTCGATAGCAATAACCAGGCCGACTTTCAAAACCGGGCCTTGTCCTGGTTTACCATAATTTGGCACTTCCGGCTCTTCGTGGACTTCGGCCCCGATGCCGTGGCCGATTAAATCTCGGACGACATCGTAGCCTTGCGACTTTACGTATTCATGAATGGCATAGCCGACATCGCCCAGCGTCTTTCCAACTTGAGCCGTATCAATTCCGATACGCAACGCTTCAGCGGTCACATCAACTAGCTTTCTAATTTTTGGCGAAGCACTACCCACAATTACAGACCGGGCGCTATCGGTATGGAATCCTTTATATAAAACGCCCAGATCGAGTTTAACCAAATCCCCGTCTTTAAGTTTTCTTTCGGACGGCAAACCGTGAACAATTTCTTCATTGATGGAAACACAGAGCACGGCCGGAAAGCCGTTATAGTTAAGAAAGGATGGCTTGGCCCCGCGAGCAGTTATGAGCTCTCGGGCCATGGTATCGAGCTCTTTGGTCGGCATCCCGACACGGACAGCATCGACTAAAACATCAAGAATCTCGGCCAAAATATGGCCGCCTTCGCGCATGAGCTGGATTTCTTGAGGAGTCTTTAAATGCATGAATTACCATAGTTTATCGAGGATATCGCGATGGACCGACTCGATTGGCTGTTCGCCATTGATGGTAATCAAATTATACCCTCTTTTTGATAATAAGTCAATGACGGGCTGGGTTTGGGTAATATAGACCTGATAGCGCTTTTTGATGGTTTCCGGCGCATCGTCAACCCGCAATATGATTGCACTTCCGTCTTGCGGACAAACGGCAATCCCCTCGTTTTCTTTAGTGTCAAAAATGGGATGGCCATTCTTCTCACAGACTCGGCGTTTAGAGTTTCGCTTAACCGACTCCCCCTCGCTCAATGTTATGGAAACGACTTTAACGGAATCTTTGGGGTAATAGGTATCCACTGTAGCCATTTGTGTTCCAACCTCGCCAACTTCTCTCGGCCAGCCATTGCCAATCAGACCGACGCCGCTTTTACCGACTTCCTCAATCCGTTCTGTAATCCACGCGTCCACAATCTCTCGCGTGTTCAACTGTCCGGAATAGAACAACTCTTTTTCCCTGTTCATGACCGCATCATTCGGATCAGCCGACTTTAATTTGTCTTCAATAATCTTAGAAGATTTAATTTCCACAAATTTCAATTCTCGGGCCAACAATTCCGCCTGTGTATCCTTCCCCGACCCCGGCGGGCCGATTAATATCACCGCCCATTTTTTATTTGATGTTTCCATAAACCAATCATAGCATCCCTTATAAAAAGAAACAGCGGGCCCTCGCAAGCGCCCGCTGTTTCATAAACTGCAAATAAAGTAAGATTATTTTCCTAATTTTTTTCTTAGTGAGTCTGCGACACCAGAACCTTTTTGAATAAATACCGGAGCACGATTACCAAAATAATTTGCATCTTCCGCCATAAAGACTAAGTAATAATCTGTACCACTTATCGGCGAAGCTCCAATCGAAGTACCCGTTTCGGCATATAATTCATGGTAATCACCCGTGAACCCAAACTTATTTTTCAAATATTCCCGAAAGAGGTTGTATTGTGCTGGCACATTCTCTTTGTTTTCATCTTCTAATAAAAGACTCTCAAAGACCTTTTCATCAAGACGCTCATACCCTCGAGAAATCAAGTCCATAAGCTTAGAAAGTATTTTCTCTTGATCCTGCTCTTTATTTGATTCATTGACCCTTTCGAAAGGTTTACTCATAATGCGATTATATATAAATACTTATGGGAAAACAACGGCTCCTTATAAACAGCCTAGTACTCATACATACTAAGTTGGGCGTCCAGCTGTTTCATAATTTCCAACGCCACCGAAACGACGATGAGGATTGAGGTACCGCCGACGGCGAAGTCGGTAACCGAGGTGGAGTGTTGGACGACATTCGGCAAGACCGCGATGACGCCCAGGAATACCGCACCGACTAAAGTAACTCTGTTCAATAAGTGATACAGGAACTGGGCCGTGGATGGGCCGGGACGAATGCCGGGGATGTAGCCGCCTTGTTTCTGAATATCTTCGGAAATGGCATTGGGGTCAAAGGTAATGGCGGTATAGAAATAGGTGAACACCACCACGAGGGTGAAATAGAAGACTGAATACCACAAACCATTGGGCGTGAGGAATGTATTTACGCTCGTCGCGATGCGCGAAACAATGGCAATTTTAGTTCCGACGAAAAATCCGGCAATCAAGCTTGGAAAAAGCAAAAGCGAAAGGGCGAAGATGATGGGCATTACGCCGGCGTTGTTAATCCGCATCGGGAGATAGGTCGAGACCCCGCCGTAGACTTTCGAGCCCCGCACGCGCCGAGCGTAGTTCACGGGAATATTGCGCTGGGCTTCGGAGATATAAATGACGCCGGCAATAACCGCAATGGCCATAATCCCGAAAGTTAAATAATTAAAGAATAAAGCCGGTGTATATTTAAACAACGCCTGTTGAAGTTCAACGGGGAAGCGGGCGACGATACCGGCCAAGATTAAAATTGAAACGCCATTGCCGACATTTTTTTCAGTAATCAATTCCCCCAGCCACATCAGGAAGACACTGCCAGCGATGACCACCGAAATCACCGTCGCCCACTGGAATAGGGTTAAATAGCCGATAACATTCTGGTGCTGGAGCGAAACCAAGAAACCAAAGCCAGACAAGGCCGCGAGGGGCACCGTCAAAACGCGGGAGTATTGATTGAATTTATTTCGGCCGGCTTCGCCTTCTTTTTTGTACATTTCCTCCAGCGCCGGAAAAATCATAGTCATCAACTGCATGATAATCGAAGCCGAGATGTAGGGTCCGAGGGCGAGCATGGCAATCGAGAGTTGGGCCAAAGACCCGCCGGTCAGCGCTGAAAGCAAACCGTAGAATCTATTGTTGGCGAAGAAAGATTGCAATTGAGCCGTATTCACATACGGGATGGGGATGTTGGCGACGAAGCGGTAGACAACAAGAATCGCCAGAATAAATAAGATCTTATTCCGGATTTCTGGTTTTTTGAAGATTTGGAGAAACTTATTCATGGTTAAAATACCAGCTTACGCGATAGTACCCCCAGCCTTAGTAATCTTTTCTTTTGCGGATTCTGAAAAATTGAAACCTTTCAAGATAACTTTCTTCTTGAGTATACCACCGCCGAGGACTTTGACCGTGTCTTTGGTATTGCGAATCACGCCTTTGTCCACGAGCATTTGAGCGGTAACTTCTTGGCCTTCGGAGAATTTATCAAACGCGCCGAGATTCACGGCGACGGGTTTGTCGTGTTTGAGTTGGAAGAAGCGATGCTTTTGGTGGGGACTGTTATTGCCAGGCTTCTTGGAAGCGCCGCGCTGTTTGGGAAACTGTTTCCATAAACGACTATCGCCGCCGCGAAAACCTATCTTAACACCAGCGCCGGCGCGGGATTTCTGACCCTTAGTACCTTTGCCCGAGGTCGTCCCGCGCTTGCCGCCGCGGCCGACGCGCTTAGCATAGGTGCGCTGGGTTCTTGGTTTTAATTGATGGATATTCATCCCGTAGGAAATTTAAGCTTGCGCGGAATTGCACCGATTGGCAACTGTCGTGCTTGGCTTTGATTTAATTATACACATTGTTTTGTTCAAATTTCTGACGGGATTCATGTTCCTATTTGTGTTGCGCCAACGGCCGAATCATTTTTAAAGCCTTGATGGTCGCTTGAGCGATATTGAGCTTGTTATTGGTACGCTCCACGAGTTTACCCGTCAAACCGGTAATGCCGGCGAGCTTGGCGACAACACGAACCGGACCGCCGGCCTTGACCCCGCCGCGGCCTGGTTTCAAAATCACCACCGCCGAATTGTACTTCGCTTCCACTTGATACGGAATCGTACCATGTTTCAAAGGCACCACGAATAAATATTTCTTGGCTTGGTTGACGGCTTTTTGGACGGACTGGGCGACGTCTTTCCCTTTAGCCATGCCGACGCCGACGCGGCCTTTGCCATCGCCGATAACAATCGTGGCGCGGAAGCTAAAACGCTTGCCGCCTTTAGTCACGCGCGAGACGCGAGCGATTTCGAGCACCTTCTGGTCAAATTCAGACTTGGGCCGGTCGCCGCCTCGGCGCATTCCGCCGCGGCCGCCGCGTCCGCCAAACTGGCCTCCGCCGCGGCCGCCTCGGCCGCCAAATCCCCCCTGCCGGCCGGCAGGTAAGCGCGTGCCAGTGGCCGGACCGCGCGAAGGCGCGGCTGGTGCTGCCGGAGCTGGTACAGGCGCTTCAACAGCACCGGCACTTTCGGCCGGAGGAGTTTCTATTGCTTCCGATTGTGGTTCTATTTCAGTTTCCATAATTATTAATTCTATAATTTAATTCCAGCTTCGCGCAAACCTTCAGCCAAAGCTTTAACGCGGCCATGATATTTAAATCCTCCGCGGTCAAAAACGACCGCGTCAATTCCTTTTTTCTTCAGGGCTTCGGAGAGAGCTTTGCCGTTCAACGATGCTTTTTCGGTCTTTGTCCCCTTTGCCGATTTACCCTTCTTCCCCGCATAATCAGAAATGGCAATCAATGTTTTGCCGGTGGCGTCGTCAATGACTTGGGCATATGTAAATTTATTGCTTTTATAAATCGCGACGCGGGGGCGGGCGGTATCGCCTTTTATTTTCGCGCGGACACGATTGTGCCGGCTGATTCTTTTTTGTGATTTTGTGGTTTTCATGTCTTAATTCGTAATTCTTACTTCTTAATTCTACGCTGCCGTGGCGGCTTTCTTGCCGGCTTTGCGTTTAATAACTTCGCCCTGATATCGGATACCGCTCCCTTTATACGGCTCGGGTAATCGATGCATCCGGATGCTGGCGGCAATCTTGCCAATCAATTCTTTATCAATACCTTGAATCTTGATGGAGCTTTTATCAGTCACGAAGGTAATGCCTTCCGCGCCTTCAACTGTCACGGGGTGGGAAAACCCTAGTCCAAGCTCAAGGTTGCCACCCTTGACCGTAGCTTTATAGCCGACGCCTTGAAATTCAAGAACTGTTTCAAAACCCGTCGTGGCGCCGATTACCATATTCTGAATCAAAGCCCGGCTTAAGCCCCAGAAAACTTTGCCGTCTTTGGATGCGCCGGGCGCCAAACGAATTTTGACTTCGTTGCCTTCGGCGGTGACGATAACGTCTTTGGAGATGGTCTTCTGGAGCGTCCCTTTCGGACCCTTCACGGTTACTAAATCACCCTCGATTTTAACATCGACGCCTGGGGGAATAGTGATTAGTTTTTTGCCGATTTTAGACATGTCTGTAAGTTTAAACGTTTAAATATTTAAATTTTTTATTACCAGATTTCGCAGATTAATTCGCCGCCAAGCTTTTGCTTCTTCGCGTCCCGAGAATTCATCACGCCTTGAGAGGTGGAAACAATCGCCAAACCATAGCCGGACCGGACCGGGCGGATATCTTCCGCTTTGATATACATCCGGCGGGATGGCTTGGAAATAATCTTGATATTCTGGATGGCTCCCTCGCCGTCTTTGTATTTCAAGGTCAACAAAAGATATTCATGTTCGGTCTTTTTTCCGCCGATTGCGGATTTCTTTTTGCGTTCCACTTCGGCCAAATAACCGTCGGCTTTCAAAACATTGGCCATGGCGAATTTCATTTTTGAGAACGGAATCAAAACCTGGTCGTGAGCGACCGCCTGGGCGTTCTTGATACGGATGAGCAAATCAGAAATAGGATCGGTTACCATGATGATTTTTTAACGCCCGGCAATAATCCAGCGCTGGCCAGCTCGCGGAAATGGATACGGCACAAACCGAACTTGCGCATGTAACCGCCCTTGCGGCCGCACAAGAAACACCGCAATACAATCCTCGATGAGTATTTGGGTTTCTTATTTGACCGCGCAATGGTTGATTTCTTAGCCATACAAAAAGTTTAAATATTTAAATGTTTAAATGTTTAAACATTGGATTTTATCGGAAAGCCCAAGCTCTTAAACAGGGCCACGCCTTCGGCATGGGTGCGCGCCGTAGTCGCGAATGTCACTTGCAAGCTGAAAATATCTTTCACGTTTTCATAATTCAATTCCGGAAAAATACTCGATTCTTTAAGACCGATATTTAAATTACCGCTCGCGTCGATGTTCGAGACCGGAATCCCGCGGAAGTCTTTGGAACGAGGCAAAGCGATATTTATGAAACGATCGGCGAAATCATACATCCGAGTCCCGCGGAGCGTGACGGTGATGCCGACCGGTACGCCTTGGCGGATCTTGAAACTGGCGATAGATTTCTTGGCCATCCGGAAAGTCGGCTTCTGGCCCGAAAGGGTGGCCACGTCCTTGGCGATGCGCTCCAAGATTTTGTCTTCTTTAAATAATTTACCCACGCCGACATTAATGACTGCCTTGGTCAGTTTCGGCGTCGCCATAATATTCGCAATCTTAAACTCCTTCTGCAAGGCAGGAATGGCGTGTTTGCGATATTGTTCGATTAATTGGGTCATGGTTTTCTATTCTAAAGTGGTGTTATTGTACAGTACTTTTGCACTTTTTACAAATGCGGGTTTTCTTATCGCCTTCCATGGAATAGCCGACGCGAGTGACCTTCCCGCAGGCCTTGCAGATGATAGCGACACTGGCCGCGCTCACGGCTCGTTCTTTGCTGATAATCTGGCCGGATTGGCCTTGCTGGCGGGGCTTGGTGTGGCGCTTAATCATATTCAAACCCTCCAGAATCACTTTTCCGGATTCAGGAATCACGGCTAAAATCTTGGCCTTCTTGCCTCGATCTTTGCCGCTTAGCATCATCACGTTGTCGCCTTTTAATAACTTCATTTGTTTAGTATTTAGAACTTAGGACCTAGAACTTAGTGGTCAGGACTCATGTTTTTTCTAAGTCCTAATTTCTAAGTTCTAATTACTGGTTGCTATACAACTTCTTCAGCCAGCGACGCGATAGTACTGAAACCTCGCTCTTTGATTTCCCGAGGAATCGGCCCGAAAATACGGCCGCCTTTGGGTTCTTTATCCGCCCCCAAAACAACGACGGCGTTGTCATCAAATCTAATATAGGTGCCGTCTTTGCGCCGGAATGGTTTGCGCTGGCGGACGACAACGCACTTTACGATTTCTTTTTTCTTGACGCCCTTGCGCGGTTCGGCGACTTTTACCGAAGCGACGACGATGTCGCCCAGCTCGGCGTAGCGCCGGCCGGACCCGCCGAGCACTTTGAAAACACCGACGACTTTGGCGCCTGAATTATCTGCGACGGTAACGATGGATCGGAGCTGTAACATTTTTTAATATTTAGTATTTAGGACTTAGAACTTAGTGGTCAGGACTCAGGTTTTTTCTAAGTCCTAATTTCTAAGTTCTAACTCCTGGTTGTTATACTTTGCCGATAACGGTCCAGCGTTTTTCTTTGGACATTGGCCGGCCTTCTTTAATAATCACCTTGTCGCCGGTGTGAAAAGCATTCTCGGGACTATGGGCCTTGAAACGCGTCGAAACCTTGTACGATTTCTTGTACTTCGGATGAATCTTCATGCGAGTCACTTCAACGACAACCGTCTTCTGCATTTTATCAGAGACGACGTAGCCTTTGAGAGTTCGGTGTTGGGCGGGAATGGTGGTCATATTATTGGGTATGCAAAGCCGTTAAAATTCTAGCAATGTCTTTTTTAGTTTTTTTAAATTGGCTGGCATCTTTTAATTTTTTGTCGGCGCGATCAAATTCAAGCTGGGCCAATTTAACTCGAAACTCGGTTAAAGAGCCGGATAATTCTTCTCGCGATTTATTTTTGGTATCAAAGCGTTTTGACATGTTTGTGGTGTCATCCGCCTCTGGCGGACGTTCCTATTTATCTGCTAATAATTCTGGTTTTAATCGGCAATTTGTGGGCGCCTAAACGCAAGGCTTCCCGGGCGGTCGCCTCGGGCAAACCGTCAATCTCAAAGATAACACGGCCGATTTCCACCGGCGCTACGAAATGGGACAACGCCCCGCGGCCGCCGCCCATGCCTTTGGTCCCGCCGTTGCTGGTGCGAGGTTTGTCGGGGAAAACGCGCATCCAAATCTTGCCGCCCCGGGCGATAAATCGAGTCATGACTTTGCGGGCGGCTTCGAGCTGATTGGATTTAAGCCACATCGCTTCTTCGGATTTAAGACCGAAGGAACCGAAACTCAAACGTGTCCCGCGCGTGGCGTACCCTTTGTTTCCGTTCTTATGGGTCTTGGTATGTTTTACTCGGCTTGGTTGCATGTGATGTTTGTCTATGAGCGAAGCGAGTAGTTACAAACTTCTCACCCGCCATAATTTTCTTTAATTAGCACTTTAAACGGCTCGGTTATTATAATTCATTTTTTTAAAAAAGTCCAATGCGTCTGGAAAATTTAGGCGGGTAACTTTTTATTACCAATCACTTCGTTCTTGGACAAAAACTTATTTTTCTTCAAACTTTTCTCCTTTGTAAATCCAGACTTTCACGCCAATCGTGCCGAAGGTCGTGTGGGCGGTCGCTTTGGCGTAATCGATATCAGCGCGCAATGTCTGCAACGGGAGACTGCCCTCTTCCAAATGCTCGGCTCGGGCGATTTCGGCTCCGTCCAATCGGCCGCCCATGTAAATCTTGGCGCCTTTGACGCCGCGGGAAGACATGATTTTAATCAGCGTCTGCTTCATTAAACGGCGGAATGGAATCCGCTTTTCGATTTGCTCGACGATGGTCTCGGCCATGACGCGAGCGGACTCTTCCGGATTTCGGAATTCCAAAACTTCCAAGCGCACGGGCACTTTTTTCTTCAAACACGTGCTGATGGCTTTCTTGAGATCTTCAATCCCGGTCCCGCCTCGGCCGATCAACAGACCCGGACGAGTGGTGGTGATAATGACATTCAAAACATCGCTGCCGCGCTGGATGCGGATATCAGCCACGCCCATGCCTTTAAGTTTCTTGTCTAAGTACGCGCGCACGGCCAAATCATCCTTCAAGTAAGGAATGTATTTTTTGCCGCCGAACCAAGTCGAAGCCCAGTCTTTCTGGATACCCGTTCGTAATGATGTTGGAGAAATTTTTTGTCCCATATAATTTAGATACTTTTGCGCTGGAACATCTTGCGAAGACCCTTTTTCGGTTCCGCGATTTTCTTGCCCAGCTCCGTCTTAATTTCTGGTTTATCTGATTTCAATTTTGGTGTTTCGTCATGGTCATGAGTATGCTCATGTTTGTGCTCCTGCTTCTCGGCTTTCTTTTCGCCTTTCAAACCCGGTACTTTCTCGGCCAAGGTCAAACGAATATGGCTGGTCTTCTTTTGAATCTCGCCGACCGCGCCCATGGCCTTCGGCCGATAGCGCTTTAATTTCACGCCTTCGTCGACGTAGACTTCTTTTATATATAAGTTGCTCGCCACCATGTTGAAGTTATTTTCGGCGTTGGCAATCGCGGAACGAAGCAATTTTGAAATCGGCTGGGCGGGCCGGCGGATGACGAACTCCAGCTGTTGCAACGCCTTCAAAACGCCTTTGCCTCGGACAAGATCAACAATCATTCGCACCTTGCGAGGCGATTGGCGAAGATTATTTAATTGGGCGGTTACGGTGGCCATATATTATTTTATTGGGGCTTTAACGGCTTCGGCCGGCGCTTTCGCGGCTTGGGCGGCTTCGACTTCTTTTTGACGGGCGGCGGCTTCCATTTCCTTCTGCATCTTTCCGCCGTGGCGGCTGAACTTTCGGGTCGGCGAAAATTCGCCCAATTTATGCCCGACCATGTCTTCGGTCACGAACACCGGCACGTGAATTCGGCCGTTGTGCACGCCGAAAGTATAGCCAATCATTTCGGGGGCAATTGAGCAGGCCCGGGACCAAGTCTTGATGATGGTTTTATCGCCCGCTTTCAAGTTAGCTATCTTCTTGAATAGCCGTTCATCCCGATATGGTCCTTTTTTGAGTGATCGTGACATGGATAAAGTTTAAATATTACTTGTGCCTGCGTCTCACAACGAATTTGTTTGATTTCTTTTTAACATCGCGAGTCTTACGGCCGCCGGTAATCTTGCCTTGGGCGGTCTTCGGACGGCGCGTGCCTCGGCCTTGGCGGCCTTCGCCGCCGCCGTACGGATGGTCCACCGGATTCATGGCCGTGCCTCGGACTTTCGGCCGGCGGCCCAGCCAGCGGGTTCGGCCGGCTTTGCCTAAACTAATCGAACTGTGTTCGGCATTGGAAAGCTGGCCGATGGAAGCGTAGCATTCTTCGGAAATCAATCGAGTTTCCGAGGATGGCATAACCAGCTGAACATATCCGCCTTCGCTGGCGAGGACACTGGCGGCGGAACCAGCCGAACGCACTAATGTCCCGCCTTGATTCGGATGCATTTCGATATTGTGAACCAAAGAACCTTGGGGGATATTCTTGAGCTTCATGCGATTCCCCGGTTTCAATGAAGCGCGCTCGGTCGTGATGACGGCATCCCCGACTTTCAAATCTTGCGGCGCCAAGATATAGCGCTTCTCGCCATCGGCAAAATGGACGCGGGCAATCCGGCTGGTGCGGTTGGGATCATACTCAATCGAAGCCACTACACCCGGAATATCAATTTTATTCTGCTTGAAATCAATGTCGCGGAAAAGCTGTTTGTGCCCGCCGCCCCGGCCTTGGCGGCCCGCCGAAATATGGCCCTTGTTGTCTCGGCCGTAGGATTTCATGTAGCCATGCTTCTTGGATTTCAATGGCGCGATATCGCTCAACCCCGAAAAATCATAACCCTGCATGGATCGGCGCGATGGACTTGTTGGTTTATAATCTTTAGGCATGGTATTAGGCTTTGGCGGAATTAATCGTCTCCCCTTCCTTTAAGGTGATAATCGCTTTTCGGAATCCGGCTTTGGTGCCGACGTGTCGGCCGACGGTTCGTTTCTTGGACGGCATGTTAATCATATTCACCGCCACGACGGTTACTTTGTATCGGTTCTGAATGGCTTTCTTCACTTCCGGCTTGTTGGCAAAGCGAGTAACTTTAAACATATACTGGTTCATCCCTTCCAGCCGAGTCGCCTTTTCACTGACATAAGGATGCAAAATAGATGAAACTGGAGTAATCACGGTATTAGAAACCTTCACCACTTCTGGAGTAGTTTCAATATTTGTTTCGGCCACCTTAACCTTCGCGACTGATGTTTTTCGCTTGGCGACTGGCTTTTTAGTTTTAAATAAATTAAATGCGGACATATTATTTGGATTATTTAGCACCCCACTGTTTTTCGATAACCGCCAAGGATTCTTTGGAAAGAATCACGCGGTTAGCTTCGAGCAAGACAAGAGGATTTAAATTACGTGCTTCAATGGTGTCTAGATATGGCAAGTTGCGGGCTGATTTATATAAAACTACTGAATCGGTCGGCGTGACCAATAGGACATTGTTGAGTCGGCCAAGAATGGTGGTAAACTTTTTCATCACGGCATCCATTTCTTTCGTCTTGGGCTTTTCAATCGTCAACGAATCAAGAATAAACAATTGACCATCGCGAGCTTTGGATGACAACGCGACTTTCAATGCTTTCTGCATCATCTTCTTGTTGATGTCTTTTTTGAAATTCTTTTCTTTGGTCGGACCGCCGGTAACACCGCCTGAACGCCAGATCGGTGAACGAATGGAACCGTGCCGAGCTCGGCCGGTACCCTTCTGCTTCCAAGGCTTCTTGCCGCCGCCGCTAACTTCGCCACGGCCTTTGGTGTGAGCCAAGACTTGGCGTTTGTTCGACATTTGAGACGTAATCACCTGGTGAAGCAAATCCTGGTTCATCGGCAAACCAAAGACAGAGTCCGTGAGTTCAACGGTTCCAATCTGTTCGGCGCTTTGATTGTACAGTGGTAATTCCATGGCAGTAAATTTCTAATTACTAATATCTAATTTCTAATGCTCCTGAATTTAATAATTTAGTCATTGGGATTTGATTAGAAATTAGGAATTGGAAATTAGTCATTTTATTGTACTTGTATTTCCACAACCGACTTATTATTCCCCGGCACTGCTCCGCTCACGGCGAGTAATCCGTTCTCCACGTCAACCTTCACAATCTTCAAACCGCGGATTGATTTGTTGACCCCGCCCATTCGGCCGGCCATACGCATGCCTTTTAGAGTGTGTTGAGGAAAGCGCTGACCGATTGAACCGGCGTGACGCAATACAGAATGAGCGCCGTGACTGGCCGGCATACCATGGAATCCATGGCGCTTGACGACACCTTGGAAACCTTTGCCTTTGGACATACCCGAAACTTTAACGGTCTCGCCTTCGATAAACGAAGAAATATCGATTGTGTCCCCGACCTTGAATTCATCAGCGGATTTAAATTCTTTCAAAATAGCAAAATTGCCCAGATTCTTGCGATGGCCTTTTTCGGGTTTGGTCAGCTTCTTTTTTGTGCCCGTGCCGATTTGAATGGCCTGATAGCCGTCGTTTTCTTTTGTTTTCACTTGAACAACAACATTAGGTTCAATTTTGACAATCGTAACCGGGACGACGGTTCCGTCTTCCTTGAACATCTGCGTCATTCCTACTTTTGTACCGATAATATATTTTGCCATAAAAAATCCCAGGCATAGCTGGGTTCAGCTAAAACCTTTTTCTTTTTGCACTAGCTAGATTGGTCTATTTAGAACCATTCAGCGTTAATAAGATAGGCAATCGCGTAGTGCATTTTTATAAAACCGGGCAGTTTTCTGTTGCCGGATAAATACACCGCTGGACTACGTCCGGTAGTGCAGATTCGAGTTTCCCTTTTGGCGAAGCCTTCTCGAATCTCTACTATCCGGATTACTACCTTATTCCTCGGTCCGACCGTTCGGGCCGATAGTAAAGTTATAATTTAATAATTTGCTAGTACTTCCTCAATCTTTTTTACAGCTTCTTCTATATTTCCAACACTCTCTTTAAGAAGCTCTCCCTGATTAAGAATTGAGCCGCCAACATCTTCATGTAAATTCATGTTACTCACTCTTAAAAACAAATCGGAAAAATCCACACCCCTTAATTTTTCCACCCTTCTATACAACTCCGCAATCTCCGCCTCACGCTCTTTTTGGAGGCGTTCTCTCAATGCCTGACCCTGGTCTGTCTTATCAATTTTTGGGACGTGTTCTTCTTGTTTCGACATAAATTTACATTTTAACTTCGATGTCCACGCCGGCGGGAAGATTCAGGTTCATCAAGGCGTCAATAATCTTCGGACTTGGCGCGGTGATGTCTATCAAGCGCTTGTGAGTGCGCATCTCGAACTGCTCGCGGGAATTCTTGTCGATGAAGGGCGATCGGTTGACCGTGTACTTCTGAATTTCCGTGGGCAACGGCACGGGACCAATGGGCCGACCGCCATAACGCTCAATCGTCTCCACAATCTGCTTGGCGGATTTGTCGATAATCTTGCTATCGTACGCCTTAAGCTTAATGCGAATCCGCTGGGCTTGCTCGGGTTTCTTTTCGGCCTTTTTTTCTGATTTTTTTGGTGCTTTCGTTGCCATACTCTCTTTTATAAAGAACTTCCCGCACATAAGGTCATTATGTGCGGGATTTAATCTATTTTATCACTTTGACTACAGCGCCGGCGCCGACGGTCTTGCCTCCTTCGCGAATCGCGAAGCGCAACTTTTCGTCCATGGCCACTGGGGCAATCAATTTAACTTCCAACGTTACGGTGTCGCCCGGCATCACCATTTCCGTTCCGGCCGGCAAAATAATCTCACCCGTGACATCGGTCGTTCGGAAATAGAATTGCGGTTTATAGCCCTTGAGGAATGGCGTGTGTCGTCCGCCTTCTTCTTTGGTCAAGACGTAAATCTCGGCCGAAAAATCAGTGTGCGGAGTAATCGTGCCCGGCTTGGCCAACACTTGCCCGCGTTCGACTTCTTCTTTCTTAGTCCCGCGGAGCAAAATCCCGGCATTGTCGCCCGCTTGGCCTGAATCCAACTGCTTGTTGAACATTTCGATGCCCGTCACGACGGATTTCTGGGTCGGCTTTAAACCGACGATTTCAATTTCGTCGTTAATCTTAATGGTGCCTCTTTCGATCCGGCCAGTGACGACTGTGCCTCGGCCTTCAATCGCGAAGATGTCTTCAATCGGCATCAAGAATGGCTTGTCGGTGTCGCGGACCGGATCAGGGATAAAGCTATCAAGCGCATTCACCAATTCAATGAATGGCTTGGTCGAATCGTCCTTGGAAGTCGCAGCCAGAGCTTTAGTGGCGGAACCGCGGATAATTGGAGTCGTTTCGCCCGGGAATCCGTTCTTGGTAAGCAATTCACGGATTTCTGCTTCAACCAAATCAGCCAATTCCGGATCATCAACCATGTCCATCTTGTTCATGAAGACAATGATATATGGTACGCCAACCTGACGGGCGAGCAAGATATGTTCGCGAGTTTGAGGCATCGGGCCGTCTGGAGCAGAAACAACCAAAATCGCGCCATCCATCTGCGCGGCACCGGTAATCATGTTCTTGATGTAGTCNNCCGGTGATCATGTTCTTGATGTAGTCGGCGTGGCCCGGGCAGTCCACGTGCGCGTAATGGCGCTTCGGAGTTTCGTATTCCGAATGGTGGGTCGAAATTGTAATCCCGCGGGCTCTTTCTTCGGGGGCTTTGTCGATGGCATCAACGCCTTCGACGCGAGCGCTATAGCCCTCGTCTTTATACATGTTCAAAACATACAAAATCGCCGCCGTGGCGGTGGTCTTACCGTGGTCAACGTGGCCGATGGTGCCGACGTTCACGTGGGGTTTATTGCGTTCAAATTTTCCTGCCATCCGGGTACATAACTTGAGGGTTTTTGCGCATCGGTTGAATTGGCCGGGTAGTAGATGTTCGACTGGCGGCGAAGCCGCTTTCACCAACGGTCGAACATTCACTATCCCGGTTGGAAGCCGAGACGCAAGAATCCTGAAGCTATCAGTTAATGTGTGCTTTTAATTGTAGCTGAATCCCGTAAACAAGTCAACTGTTTACTGTTCCATCGCCTTTTCTTCTTCTTCTATCTGCTCCTTGAGGGCCAAAATGTCCTTATTAATACGCTCCAGAAGTTCAAGTTCTCCTGGATTTGAAACCACCCTGCCCGGTAGTGCAACTTCAGGACTTTCTGCGGCGACTCCGTCGCCACCTGAAGTTCTACTATCCGGGCCCAATAATTCCCGATAGGTCTTATAATCCACCACCACAATCGACGGCTCCCCATTCTCCAAAATCAACACCGCCGTCGATTTCTTCAACATCTTCTTGAGTTCATTGATTTCCATGGCGTGATAATAGCGTATCTATAATAAATTGCAAATAAAAACGCCGGGGTCCGTCTCACGACAGTCCTCGGCGACACTAGCTATACTTTAACGGCAGGTCGCTGGAGAGCACTTTTGACCACTGCCTCCAACCGACGCAACGCCTTATCGTATTCATCCAGAGTTCCAGCAGGCGCAACATCGTCATTCTTAAATTTCAGTCCCTCTTCGGCATCCAGAAATTTCCGAAGTGCTTCAGAGAACTTTGAACGATGCCTAACCCTGTCCCCGATAAGGGTCCGGCGAATCGCATAGACCGCCGCCATGAAGTGTACCCGTTGAACTTCCGAGTTCTTCAGCTGTGCCTCGAGCTCTGCGATCCGATCAGCCTGTTTTGCAACACGCTTCCGAAATTCCTCGTTCAGACCGCTAATGTTGCGGAAATCGGTCCACACTCTCTCGTTGTCATCGAGCAACGCCTGAAGTGAGGACCAACGATCGACCAGCCGAAGCACAGTTTTAACAGGAAGGCCCTTTCGATCTTGAAGCTCGACGGAGTTCACGTTCCAGTGACCCGCCGCAACTTTCCAGTTGTCGGAGTTCTTGCCGTAGAGAGCACTTCGCCGGCGAAATGGTCCACGACTTAACTCTATGACAGGAATGGAAATCGCTTTCCGCATTCTAAAAAAGCTAGTCGCGAGACCGCCATCACTTGCGCGAAGAAAGAGGCTCACTCGCGAACCCTTGAGCCAGTACCATGCTCCTACGACACATGCATTGACCCCTTCATGAAAAAGAAGGTAACCAAAGCCTACGAACCCCAGAAAGAGTACCCCTGAGCCAATCAAGAACAAAACGGGGTGCGAATCAGCAAATGGATTCATCTGACACCTCTCAGCCTAGGTCCAAAGTCCTAGCGGTGGTAGGTAGCTACGAGAGCCATCCTGCGAAATTGCAGGCATTCTCTCCGGAGCTTGTTAACGAACGGACTAAATCATACCATACTACCAATAAAATACAAGAACACAAAAACCGCCAAGTTTGGCGGTTTTTGCTAACTCTTACGAGTCTAGCTTGGTGGCTCAAAGCCCTGCCTTGACAGTATTATAAGTGTATCAAATCTTACATTAAAGTCAAGTGAAGCTGTGGATATTTTTTTTATCCTGGACCCACGGGGAATTGAACCCCGGAGACCCGGCTGTCAAGGCAGGGCTCGCCGCCAGGCTGGGCCCAGGTTGCTTAAATATTACCAGAGTTACTTTTTTCCCTCAACTATTTGCTGCGCCACATTGGCAGGCACGGGTTCATAGTGATCAAACTCCATGGTGTAGTTGCCACGGCCTTCGGTGAGGGAGCGGAGAGAGGTGGAATAGCCGAACATGGATGACAAGGGGACGCGAGCGTCGATGACTTTCAAACTCAAGGTCGCCCGATCGACAATGTTTATAATCTGGCCGCGGCGGCCGGCGATATCGCCCGTCGTCTCGCCCATCGATTTTTCCGGGATGATGACTTCGACTTTCATGATTGGTTCGAGCAAGACGGGCTTAGCGCGTTTGGAAGCTTCTTGCAGAGCCGTCGAGCCCGCCATCTTGAACGCGATTTCGGACGAGTCGACTTCGTGGTAGGAACCATCATAGAGCGTCACTTTCATGTCCACCAACGGGAAACCGGCCACGACCCCGCGTTCCATGGCTTCTTGCACGCCCTTCTCGGTCGGCTTTACGAATTCATCCGGAATCGAACCGCCCTTGATGGCATCGACGAATTCATAACCCGCCCCGCGTTCCATCGGTTCAACTTTGAGCCAGACGTGGCCGTACTGACCGCGGCCGCCGGATTGTTTGATGTATTTGCCTTCGGCTTGAGCTTCTTGAGTGATAGTTTCTTTGTACGCGACTTGAGGCCGGCCGACATTAGCTTCCACGGCGAATTCTCGGCGCATGCGATCCACGAGCACGTCCAAATGCAATTCGCCCATACCGGAAATAATCGTCTCGCCGGTTTCGATATCGGTGCGAATTCTAAACGTCGGATCTTCATCGGAAAGCTTGCGCAAAGCCATGCCCATCTTTTCTTGGTCGGCCTTTGTTTTCGGTTCAATGCGAAGCGAGATGACCGGTTCGGGCGCGATAATACCGAGCAAAGTAACTGGATGGTCCGGGTCGCAGAGGGTGTCGCCGGTTTTAGTGGATTTCAAACCCACCGCCGCGGCAATCCCGCCGGCGTCGATTTCTTTGATTTCTTCGCGCTCGTTAGCGTGAAGACGGACAATCCGGCCGATGCGTTCCTGTTGGCCGGTGCGGGTATTTAAAACATAGGAACCAGCTTGCAACATCCCGGAATAGACGCGGAAGAACGTCAACTGGCCGACATATGGGTCGGTGGCGACTTTAAAAGCCAAAGCGCGGAACGGCGCGGTGTCCGACGGTTCGGCGATAACGTCTTCGCCTTTTTCGTCTTTGCCGATGGTCGGCGGAACATCCAGAGGAGATGGGAGATAATAGGCGACGGCATCGAGGACGAGCTGGACGCCTTTGTTCTTTAAAGCCGAACCGCAGAAGACAGGGTAAATTTTGCCGGCGATGACGGCCGAACGAAGAATTGATTTAAGTTTTTCAACCGCAATTTCTTTGCCTTCCAGATATTGGCTCATCGCCTCATCGTCATTCTCGACGATTTTTTCTACCAAAATCGCGCGCTCTTTGTCGGCTTCGGCTTTCAGTTCGGCAGGGATTTCGCCCCGGACAATCTTTTCGCCCTTGGCCCCTTCAAACTGGACGAACTCCATTTCGAGCAAATCCACCACGCCCGTGAATTTGTCTTCATGGCCGTCCGGAATCTGCATCTTCACCGCGTTGGGCGTGAGCCGTTCGAGAATCGATTGATAGGAACGTTCAAATGACGCGCCTAATCGATCTAATTTATTGATAAAACAAATGCGGGGCACGTTATAATCATCGGCATAGCGCCAGTTGGTTTCGGATTGCGGTTCGACGCCGGCGACGCCGTCAAAGACCACCACCGCGCCATCGAGGACACGCATCGAGCGCTTTACTTCAATGGTAAAATCAATGTGCCCCGGCGTATCGATGAGATTGATTTTGATTTTTTCTTTAGCGTCGCCATGGGCGCTGGTCGGAGTCCAAAACGTCGTCGTCGCGGCGGCCGTAATCGTAATCCCGCGTTCGCGTTCTTGTTCCATCCAATCCATAACGGTATCCCCTTCATGCACTTCGCCGATTTTATGGCTCACGCCGGTATAAAACAAAATACGCTCACTGACGGTTGTCTTACCGGCATCGATGTGAGCGATGACGCCTATATTTCTAACTTTTTCGATTGGATACTCGCGGGCCATGATTGATTTATTTAAGTGATTTAAGAATAACGCTGCTGGCTTGGCCAAGTCCGAGACAATCGCGAGCATTCGACCGAGCCATATGCCTCATATGGTGAGGGAGAAGCGGAGCGATTAACGAAGGAATTGGACAAGAGCGTACTCGCCAAAGATTGTGGCGAGAGCGGCCAGCAAGTTATTTATTGCCCCAGGCGAAATGCGCAAAAGCCTTGTTGGCGTCGGCCATGCGGTGCATGTCAAGTTTCTTTTTGACGGCGTTGCCGGTGTTGTTGAAGGCATTGAGCAATTCTTCGGCGAACTTTTCTTCCATTGGCTTGCCTTTCGCGTTGCGGGCGGCTTCCACCAGCCAGCGGACGGCTAAAGCGTTCTTGCGTTCGGGCCGGACTTCAATCGGCACCTGATAGTTGGCGCCGCCGATTCGGCGAGATTTCAATTCCATATTCGGCGCGGCGTTGGTAATGGCCGTTTCTAAAAGTTCCAACGGCGGTTTCTTGGCTTTTTCACCGGCAATCTCAAGCGCCCGATAAACAATCCGGGTGGCGTGTGATTTATGGCCCGAATACATAATCCGGTTGATGATTTTGGCGACAACCAAACTCTGGTACTGGAGGTCCGGCTCGACGTGAGTTTTATGTTTTATTGGCCTGCGCATTTTGATTAGGTATCTAGATCTTTAGGGTTCTAGGGGCTAGGTTCCTAATTTCCTAGCTTCCTATTCATCCTGATTTACTTTCCTTTTTTGGCTCCGTATTTACTTCTCTGTTGTTTGCGGCCTTCAGGGGCAGTGGCGTCCAAGACGCCCCGGACGATATGATAGCGGACACCAGGAAGGTCCTTGACGCGGCCGCCACGAATGACGACGACGGAGTGTTCTTGTAAATTATGACCGATACCGGGAATGTAAGCAGTGACTTCGTTGCCGTTGGTCAAACGGACGCGGGCGATTTTGCGCAAAGCGGAGTTCGGTTTCTTGGGAGTCATGGTCCGGACCTGGATGCAAACCCCGCGCTTAAAGGAAGCGGGATAATAGACCGGCCGATTATGAATTGTGTTCATCCCGAACGTTAAAGCCGGCGACTTGGTCTTCGCTCGGGCGGTTTTGCGGGGATTTTTTAACAATTGTCGGAATGTTGGCATGTATTAACTGGTCGGGTCCCTAAAATAAAAAAGGGATGCCCGACAACAAGTTGTAGTGGTTAGTTAATGTATAGTATCAAAAAACTTATCCTTACGCAAGACCTGGCAAATACTATTCTATAAATTAAGCCCGGTGATGAGATGGTAGAGCCAGGGCACAACCGGAAACACGAAAGGATAGATAAAAATGAGGAATATTAAGAAGAGAAAAATACTGTAGCGGTAGAGCCAGGCTTTGAACGCGTGATAGCGAGCCGGCAGAAGGGTCATCAGGACCCAGTGGCCGTCCAAGGGCGGAATCGGGAAAAGATTGAAAATCGCCAGGACCAAATTGATTGCCACAATCAAGCCGAACAATGAGGGAATAATCGTGGCGGACAAAGAATCGGGGAAGAACCGCAACATCATGCCGAACACCAGCGCGATAAAGATATTCGACGCCGGACCGGCCATGGCGACTTTGATGGGGCCGTATTTCTGGTCGCGGAGATTTCTGGGGTCATAGGGCACGGGTTTCGCGTAGCCAAATACGAAGGGACTGCCGGCCAGGAATAAGAGTAAAGGCAAAACAATTGAGCCGAAGATATCGATGTGCTTGAGGGGATTCAAAGTCAAACGGCCCATCCGCTGGGCAGTATCGTCCCCTAATGCTTGCGCGGCCAAGCCATGACTGACCTCATGGATGACCACGGAGTAGATAAAGACGACGAAACCGAATAATATAACGATGGCTGACATTGGTCTTGCAATACTAGCAATTTTGAGGTAGGATTACAATCAGCTTTTAGGACTCTAGGAACTTAGGAAATTAGGAGGCTTGCAACTAAGCACCCTAAACTCCTAGAACCCTAGCCACCTTCTGAAATGACGAGATGCCCTCAATGCGGGAAAAAACCAACCATGGCTACCACGCGCGTTCTTCTCCGCGGCCATTATAATCCGACCGTTAAATCCAAGCGCTATCCTAACCTCCAGTGGGCCCGCATCGACGGCAAGCGCGTCAAAATCTGCACCGACTGCATCAAGACCCAAGCCAAACGAGCCGTCGCGACCGCCTAATGATTGCGACAATAAATAAAATCACCCTAGTCAATTGGGGCGGTTTTGTTTATACTGAATAAGTGGTTGAAGGATTTCGATTTTCAAGGAAAATAGAAGACATGAAGACCGATAAGGATATCGAGCGCCTTAACAATCTAAAGGACTCTTTGGAAGAAGAATTGGATGAGATAGCTAGGCAGAATCTGATTGGAGAAGGACAAGCGGCAAAAGTTTTTAACATAAAAACTGCCAATGAGAGCCTTCCTCTTTGCGCCAAAATGATTCGACCTGAATTAGAGAAAATGTCTCCAATTGAGAGAAAGAGGCGACAGTACTTAAGCCCAGACGAAGAATTCAATCTTCAAGAAAAACTTTTTGAAGCTGGTTTCCCTACTCCTGAGCCAATCGCTCGTAAAGTTTCCGACAAATATAATGCCATAATAATGGAGAGAATTATTGGCTATACGCTAGCCGAAATAGATAACCGTGGCGGTCTCATCGTCGAACCAAGCTGGAGCGAGCTTGATGGAATCATCGACAACCTCAACCGAAATCATAGAGTAGTTCATCGAGATTTGCATCTAGGGAATATCATGCTTCAAACCAGGCAGACTATTGAGAATGATAGGAATTCACTAAAAGGAAAAATTTATATAATAGATTTTGGTACGTCCAAAAGAATTTTCGGCCAAGCGACTGAAGAAGATTATAATTTGACAATAGGTAATAATGTGATAAGATATACATCAGACGGTTCCTCAGTGCGAATGCTCAAGCCTCGTATGCCTGGCATTCGTGGAGAAACCCCGTTCCTTTTCTAAAGGAGAGACGAACCATGCAATCCCTAATTCGATATAGTACCAATATTTTGAGAGCCCTTTCGGAATCAGTTTCGAAGGCTCCAACCATCAGTACAAACCGAGGGGATCTTTACTTCCTCTCCAGGTATTCGATGGGGGCGATCCGCCTCAAAATACCCCTTTCGGAATACTTCGATTTTCTGGAGTCAATTCCAGAAAATCGCCCAAAACCGAGCTGGACAGTTCCTGTTTCAAATCTAAACTTCGAAATTGTCGTAGACGCCAATATCGAAGTCCGCGATGGCAAGACGTTCGTGGATGGACGAGAGGTTGTGTTCGTGTAGCGGGGGTGGCCGGCACAAGCTGTCGGCTACCCTCTTTTAATTTTCGGGCCATAGTGTAGCAGTAGCACGAGTCCTCGGGGAGGATTTAGCGGTGGTGCAAATCCGCCTGGCCCGACCATAAACGCACAAAACCGCCGATGGCGGTTTTGTGTTAGTTTGTACTGACCATTCTGTTTTACCCCTAACTAAGTTAAAAGCTTTTGCTAGGTATACAAGTGGGTCTTCGCGAAATAACTCTTCGGAATCCCGAAGGGCTCACCAGAGTTACTTGATAAGAAGTCCCTTAATAGTGATTTAGGCAAAGCTTTTACAAAGAAAGAGGCTACCCTGAATATACTCCCCCCATAAAACTTGGCAAGTGCTTAACTATTCTTCAGAAATTAAATGGGCCAAATCAGGCTCAAAGTAGTTCGGACCCTTCAAAACCTTACCGTCTGCCCTCAAAATTGGCTGGCCGTTCTCACCCAGCTTACCCATGTTTGAAGCGTGGACAAGCTTAAAAGCTTTGTCTAAATGCTTGAGGGGTTTAAGAGCAACCGATGTCCCCGAAAGCACAACTTGCACGTCAGCCATCTCCTTGAGCATATTCTTGTATAAATCTCGAGGTACCTTCTTCATCCGCAAATAATTCTTTCATTTCTTCACCGATAAGCATCCTGCGCAATTTCAAAACTTCAACTGTCGGTTTTTTATGGATGCCCTGCCCAAATGCCTTATGAAAATCTTTTATATAATCTTCCCGAGTTTTCATACCTTTTCTAGTCAAACATTATTTCTTCATCCACGCGAACATACTCAAATAGTTCTTTTGAAGAAAACCAGTGTTTAATTTCACGCTTAGCTTCGACGGCATCGCCTGAAGCATGAACAATATTTCTAACAGGCCGTTTGTTAAGATTGCCGAGAATCGGTGAGTCAACGGAAAAATCACCTCGGAGAGTTCCGATTTCTGCTTTATAGGGCAAAGTATTCCCCACAATTTTCCGCCCCATCGCGGCAGCATGAGGACCTTCAAACACCATGGCTACTAGCGGTCCGGAACTTAGGAACTCAAAATTCCAAGCATTAATCATTTTCCCAATTTCAAGCGGACTGTCGGTCCCCATTGATTTTTTTGGATCCATGCCACTTGATTTTAGTGTTTCTAATGTTTTGCTACCCATTCCTTCCAGTTGTTCTTTGGTGGGAAGATAATGAATCTTTGTATGAGCCACGCTTGCCTTCATCATTTTAATTCCAACCAGCTTAAGACCGCGAGATTCAAACCGCTTAATGACTTCGCCAACTAGGCCGCGCTGAAGACCATCTGGCTTTACCAAAATTAATGTCTGATCTTTTTTGGGGTGCATGTTTTTAGATATTTTAATTAATTTGCATAGGATACTACAATTTAAACAAAATAAAAAGGCTAATCTCCCGTCGCGGCCCAGCTTTTGTATGCTTGGCGCAGGGCGTTCAAATCAGTCGGGCTGATGGTGTTATAGACGGCGAGCCAATTGGCGGCGATAGCGTGCTGGGCGGCGGAAAGAGTGATATCGCCGGAGCAGACTTTTTGATGGAGATAATTTTCAACCAAATCTTTTTCTTTAAATCCTGGTTGAGGGCTCGCCGCTTCGGGAAATAAATTGGCGATGTCATTGCTTCCGCCGAGCGTGAGCGGAATGAAATGGTCGGCTTCATACGTGCCGAATGGCGGCGGATAGGCAACGCCGTATTCCTGATACACTTTTTTCTTCAGCGACGTCGAAACACTGCGGACGGTCTTGGTATAGCCCGACACGCAAGTTTGGTCTTTGACCACATCGGGAAATATCGCGCCGGGCGTGCAGGCTGGGTCGGGAAAATTGCCCTGAATAACGCATTGCGACGTCTTAGTCGGCGGTTGGTCGACAAACGGAGCGCTTGAAGCGAATAGGGCCTGCTGGGCGACAACAGCGACCGAATCTTGACCGGCGTAATATCCGGCGAGGCCGGCAATAATAAATGCAATCCCCAACCAGATTGTTTTGATATGTTCACTGTTCATTGCTCATTGTTTAACTTTAATTTCTTCACGCTCCAAATAGCAAAGACTATCAAAGCATAAAGCAAGAATAGCACGGACGAAGACATGGCGACCGTCACGGCTGAAAATGATAATTCACCCAGCCATTTAATCACGGCCAATTGAAACCATGAAAGCGCCAGCGCAATCAAACCCACGGCTTGACCTAATGGTCCCGCAATCAAGCCCGCCATGCCCGTCAAGAATCCGAACAGCATCGTGTAGGGCATCAGCGGAAGCACCAGCAGATTAGCCGGAATCGAGACCAGCGAGAACGTGTTGAACGAATAGGCCAAAAGCGGAGCGACGGCGATTTGGGCCGAGATGGACATGAGCACCGTTTCTTTTAATCCTATCCATTCGGGAATCCGTTTAAATTTTTCCTGCAGAATCGGCGCGATATACATCAAGCCTAACACGGCAAGAAATGAAAGCTGAAACCCGACATCAAATCTTAACGCAAGCGGGTCGAGTAAGACCATCACGCCCGCCGCCAAGAGAATCGAATTCTTGGGGTCATACATCCGGCCGTAGCCATTCGCGAAGAGCAACAGCAAACCCATAATCGCCGCCCGAACTACTGAAGCTCCCGCGCCGGTCATGATGGTAAATAATATAATCACGGCCACCGAAACCCAAAACGCCTGGCGACGGCGCATGAAGAAAACTAGGAGAGCCAGCAACGCTTCGGCGATGATCGTAATGTTATAACCGGAGATAGCCAAGACGTGAGTCGTGCTCGTTTTATTAAAATCGGCCGTCAAATCGGCGGGAATATCCTGCCGTGTCCCCAAGAGCACGCCATTGATATACGCCGAGTGCGGGGCGGGCAAGGAACGATTCACCGCAGATTGAAACGCATCCTTGACCGCAAAGATGCGGCGATAGACAGCAATTTTGAATTGTTGAATTATCGAAAGTTTAATTTCCGGAGCAGGAGTTATTTTGGGATAGGAAATCGTGGTTCGAATTTCTTTGTTTTTTAAATACTGCACGTAGTCAAAACCGGAGGCGAAATTATCCGGCAAATTAAGCGCGCCTACCACCGAAAGAGTATCCCCGATTTTATAGGTCGGATAGGCTTTCAAAAAAATCATCGTCAATTCATTAACCGGCACCACCTGCCCCGGTACATCTAACTCCGTAACATGAAAAATCAATTGAGCGTTTCCGCCGCTCACGGACATCTCGCCATCGACAAATCCCCGCGTCGTGACCGAAATCCCTTTGTTTACCCCGCCATCGGCGGGGCTGTTCACTCTATGAGCCGCGAATTCCGTCAGCACGCTATGGCTTAAATTTGCTTGGCCATACCGAAACACGCCCAATGCCAAAACCAAAATACATCCGCCAATCACCACGCCCGCTTGCCGATTGCGTTGAGCCTTCTTCGTCTTCACAAACGTCTTCTCATACGCCGAAACTACAACCACAATCGTGCCAATTAAAATAAAAACCAGCGTCGCCATATAGGCATCCCTAAACCACGGCCCCACAAAAACCCCCACCAAAAAAGATATTAAAAGATACCCAAACACTTGCGACTTATGCATGATAAAAGCCTATCAAGAAATAAGAAATTAAAAAAGATGACTCACTCAATGAGTCATCTTTTTTATAAAACTAACTGCAGACACCCGTCGTAGCAAAGCAATTGGGACACGAGTAGCACGCTCCCGCTTTAACCATCAGCGTCCCGCAGGTGCAGACGGGGGCATCGGCCGAGGGACGGCTGACCATGCCGGGCTGGTGATGTTCGAGGGCTTTTACTTCCACAGCGACTTCGGTAATAGGATTGGGGGCGTCGGCCACGAGGCCGGCCAATAATGAATCAGTTTGATTTTTAACTTCCAGGACGCGTTCGGCAAAGTCCGGCATGGCCGAGAACTCCGAACCGAATATTTCTTCCCGATCTTCCTTAGATAAATACTTCATGCCTAAATAACGGAAGACATAGTCAACGATTGATTTCGCCGTTGGAATGTCAGGGTTGCCAGTAAAACCGGCCGGCTCAAAGCGCATGTCTTTAAATCGCTTGACCAGAACTTTCAGCGGGACGCCCGATTGCAAGCAAATGGAAACAAGGGTCGCGATGGTGTCCAGCAAACCAGAGACAGTCGTCCCTTCTTTCGCGATGGTGATAAACGTCTCTCCTGGCTTCATGGTGTCCGGATAGAAACCAACGTTCAAGTATCCGCGGTGGCCAGCAATATCAAACCGATGGGTCATGGCCGGACGTTCATCGGGCAATTTGCGGCGATGGTAGCCATTAATGGTCTGGATAAGCGGATCGGCGGCGACTTTGGCTTCTTCGGTCGTATCGCTATCTTTTTTCATGTTCAAGGGCTGAATGGTTTTACAGCCATCGCGATACAGAGCGATAGCTTTCAAGCCGAGCTTCCAGCCCTGCATGAAGACGTCTCGAACATCATCCACAGTTGCGGTCGCCGGCAGATTAATCGTTTTGGAGATAGCCCCCGAGACGAACGGCTGAACGGCCGCCATCATGAGCAAATGGCCCATGTAGCTGATGCTTCTTTCGCCATTGGCCGCTTTGAACGCGCAATCAAAGATGGGCAGGTCTTTATCTTTCACGTGCGGAGCGCCCTCAATGGTATCGTGTTCAGTGATGTGGGCGATAATGGCTTCTACTTCTTGGTTTGAATAATCGAGCCGGCGCAATGCCATCGGCACTTGATTATTCACGAGTTTAAACACGCCTCCGCCGACCAGTTTCTTGTATTTCACTAGGGCGATATCGGGCTCGACGCCGGTCGTCTGGCAATCCATCAAGAAAGCAATCGTACCCGTCGGGGCCAGGACGCTGATTTGAGAATTGCGGACGCCGTATTTTTCGGCGAGCTCTAAAGTCTCGTGCCAAACCTGGCGCGAAGCATTCTGGAGCGGTTCGTCATTCATCCCGCCTAAGATTGATTCGTTGTAAGTGCGTTCGGCGGCGTCAAGATGTTTTTTGAGCACGCCCAGCATCGGTTCACGATTCACAGCATAGCCAGAGAATGGTCCTTTCGAATCGGCAATCAACGCTGACATCCGATAGGCTTCGCCGGACATGAGGGAAGTAATATTAGCGGCGAAGTACCGGCCCATATCCGAATCGTAGGGCAAGCCGAGCACCATCAGAAGCGAGCCGAGGTTAGCGTAACCCAGACCGAGCTCGCGATAAGCTTCCGCGTTAGCGGTAATTTCCGGCGTCGGGTAGGAAGACGGCGTGACCAAAATCTCTTGAGCCAAAATCATCACGTCAACGGCCTTCTTAAACAAATCCACGTCGAACTTGGCGCCTTCTTTCAAAAATTTCATCAAATTCAGAGAGGCTAAGTTGCAAGCGCTGTTATCGAGGTGCATATATTCGGAACACGGATTAGACGCGTTGATCCGGCCGGTGTTGGAAACGGTATTCCAATTATTGATGGTCGTATCGTACTGCATCCCTGGATCGGCCGAAGCCCAGGCCGCGTCGGCAATCCAATTCATAATCTCGCGCGCTTTGACGGTTTCGAGCGTCTTGCCCGTCACGCGCGCCGTTAAATCCCAATCCGCATCGGCTTCCACCGCTTGCATGAATTCGTCGGTGACGCGCACGGAATTATTGGCGTTCTGATATGGCAAAAGCGTATAGGGATCGAATAAATCTCCGGCAATGGAATTTTTGACGCCAGCCAGCGTGAGCGTCCGAATCATATCTTCGATAATTTTCTTGGAGTAAATAAAATCATGCAGATCTGGATGATTAACGTCCAGAACTACCATTTTTGCGGCTCGGCGCGTTGTCCCGCCTGATTTAATAGAATTAGCCACGCCGTCAGCCCCTTTCATAAATGAAACTGGTCCTGAAGAATAACCTCCTTTAGCCAATTGTTCCTTAGAAGAACGGAGTTTTGAAAGATTTGTTCCTGAACCGGACCCGCCTTTAAAAATCCATCCTTCATCGGTATACCATTTCAAAATAGATTGCATATTGTCTTCCACGGCCAAAATGAAACAAGCGGAACATTGAGGGTGCTCGGTCGTACCGACATTGAACCAAACCGGACTATTGAATGCGGCGTACTGATTGATGAGAATCCAAGTTAAATCTTGGGCGAAATTGTCGGCGTCAGTTGCTGACGCGAAGTAATTACCCTCCAATCCCCACCGGCGAATTTCGGTCACAACCCTATCAACCATCTGGCGGGCGCTCGTCTCACGCGCCGGCGTGCCAAGTTTGCCTCGGAAATATTTTGAAGCCACGATATCGGTCGCGGTCTGGGTCCAGAAGCTCGGGACTTCGACGTCTTTCTGCTCAAAGACAATCGTGCCGTCGCCCCGCTCGATTTTCGCGGTTCTTTTTTCCCAAACGATGCTGTCGTAGGGATGCATCTCGCCAAAAAGCCGTTTCCAGTGGAAAGCTCCTCGGCGAGAATTGTTTTTTAATTCAACGTCGAGTTGGGATTGAGTTTGAGTTCCATTCATAAAGGCAATTGTACGCCTCTGGCACGAACTGCCAACTGTTGATAAGTTAGTGTTTTTTCAGCGAGCGGAGCAAGGTGGTTAAAACAGTAACCCGCCTAAATTTTCCGAAGGAAAACTTGGGCGGGTAAGTACCTGTAACCAATCGCTACGCTCTTGGACAGCTACTTATTTATTCATTTTTCGACGGATGAAAGCCGGTATCGTGTCAAATTCGGTATCATTGACCGAGTCGTCGACAAATTCTTTGACCGGCGGTGTCGGATTCGACGGCAAGTAGGGCTGATTAACGGCCGCGGGCGAGCTCTTTTTAATTGTATCAAACAAATTTTGGCCCAGATCGGACGGAGCGCCGAAACCGGAAACCGACGGCCGGACCGGAGTGGGACTGTCATTGTTGAATCCCGTGGCGACGACGGTGATTTTAATTTCCCCTTTCTTGAGCTTGTCGTCGATGACCGCGCCGAAGATAACGCGCGCGTCCGGATCGACGTGCTCGGTGATAATCCGCGCGGCTTCATTAATTTCCGCCATGGCCATGTCTGGTCCGCCCGAGACGTTAAAGAGCACCCCCTTCGCCCCATCGATAGAAACTTCGAGCAACGGAGAATTGATGGCCATCTTGGCGGCTTCGACGGCGCGATCATCCCCGCTCGCTCGGCCGATACCCATCAGCGCCGAACCGGAGTTGGACATCACCGCTTTCACGTCCGCGAAATCGAGATTGACGATACCGGGGATAGTGATGAGGTCAGAGATGCCTTGAACGCCCTGGCGCAAGACATCGTCCACGATCCCGAAGGATTCAAGCAGTGGAGTCTTGCGGTCGATAATAGAAAGAATGCGGTCGTTGGGAATCGTAATCAGCGAATCAACCCGCTCGCGGAGCTGATGCCAACCAGCATCGGCAATCTTCATCCGGGCGAGACCTTCAAAGCTAAATGGTTTCGTGACAACGCCGACGGCCAACGCGCCCGCTTCTCGGGCCAGCTCGGCAATGACCGGCGCGGCGCCCGTCCCCGTACCGCCGCCCAGACCGGTCGTGATAAATACCATATCGGCCCCTTTCAAAGCGGCGCTGATTTCTTCTTTAGTATCATGGGCCGCTTGCCGGCCAATCTCCGGATTCATGCCGGCGCCCAGACCGCGAGTCAGACTTTTACCGATATGAATTTTAATCGATGCCCCCGAAGCGTGAAGAGCTTGCGCGTCGGTATTAATAGCGATGAATTCGACGCCATGAATGCGAGCCTCAATCATCCGCGTGAGGGCGTTCGTACCGCCGCCGCCGACGCCAACAACTTTGATGCGGGCGAATGTTTCAAATGCGGGTTTAACTTGTACCATGGGAATTTTCTCAACGAAGCAAGCAGTTGCTGCGACGCTGAGTTGTTAGAATAATTGCCACCCGCCTAAGTTTTCCTTCGGAAAATTTTGGCGGGTAAGCATCTGGAACCAATCGGGCCTCGTCTGCCAACTCGCCCTCTTGGCCATATGCTTATCATAAAAAAAATAGCCACGCAAGCAAGCAACCTCTTGCTGTGGGTAAGACTGTGGATAAGTGCGTTTAAGGCAAGAAGTTCTTGAACCAGTCAACCACCTTTCCAAGAAGTCCGTCGCCCATGCCAGATGAGACGCCGCCGCGGGATTTCGTGTTTCCAATTTCGGTTTCAAAACCCCACAAGACAAGGCCGGTTGCGACCGCGAAGGACGGGTCAGCGGCGGCATCAACCACGCCGTCTAAGTGCAGTGGCCGGGCCAGTTTCACGGGTGCTCGAAGCGTGTCTTTAATTACGGCCAGCAATCCCGGCAGATGCGCCCCGCCGCCCGAGACGACGACGCCCGCCGGCAACATGCCGACTCGAGAGGCTTTTTTTAATTCCGCCGTGACAAGCTCAAGGAACTCGCTGACCCGAGCGTCAACCACGCGGATTAACTGTTTTTTGGGTAAAATAAAATTATCTTCGCCCATCAGTTTTGAAAGGTCGATGGTTTCGCGCTTGCGCAAATCCTCGGTCATCCCCGTCGTGGCGTGTTCGAGCTTAATCCGTTCCGCGACGTCCATTGAAGTCCGCAGGGCCATCGCCAAGTCATTGGTTATATGGCGCGAACCGATTGGCAAAACGGCGCTATGAATCAAATCGGCTTCTTCAAAGACCGTGAGCGTCGATGTCCCGCCACCGAAATCGAGATGGGCCACGCCGTACTCGCGCTGGCTCTTGTCGAGAACGGAAAGCGAGGCCGCGAGCGGCGCGAAAACCAGTCCGGCCACTTCGACGCCGTTTTCGTTTACGCATTTCACGAGATTGCGCAAGTAAGGCGAGAGGCCGTCGATAATTAAGACTTCGGCCTCGAGCCGAACGCCCTTCATGCCCAGCGGGTTTTTGACGTTCTCGGTGCCGTCGATAATAAAATTGCGCGGAACGACATGGACAATCTCGCGATTGGCCGGCAGGCTGACGACCGAGGCGGCTTGGAGGACGCGGTCGATATCATTCTGGGAAATTTCATTATCGGCCCGGGAGACGGCGATGACGCCCCGCGAAATCTGGCTCTTGATATGAAGGCCATTCACGGCGACGTAAGCGCGTTTGAGTTTAATCCCCGCCGTCGCTTCGGCGCGCTGAACCGCGGTCGCGACATCATTGATGGTTTCTTCCATATCCACCACCATCCCGCGGCGCAAGCCGTGCGACGGCGCGGCACCGACGCCTAAAATCTCGGGGCGAATGGCGTCGCGCTCAACTTTAGCGATGACGACTTTGACCTCGGAGTTCCCGATATCGATGCCAGATAATAGATAGGGTTTGGACATAGCAAAAATTTACAATTACCAATTTACAGTTTCCAATGATTGAATCTGCTCTATAAATTTAAAACTCCTTTAACAATGTTTTCCTGAAGTTCAATCATTTTTTTCTCGTCACTGGGCGAGAGCTCATGGTCGTGGCCTAAAAGATGAAGAAGTCCATGAACAGCCAACCGAGCCAGTTCTTGGTTGAGAGGAATATTCATTTCATCGGCTTGCCGTTGGGCAACCTCAAGACAGATAAAAATATCTCCTAACGGCAGTATACCATATTTTTCAAGCCCATGCTCATCCAGCGGAAACGAAAGCACGTCGGTCGGCTTGTCTTTTTGGCGATGCTGTTTATTCAATTCTTGGCTCCGTTCTGGTGTAACAAGATGCAACCCGAGTTCTACCTTTTTATCATTCAATTTCAGATGAGTTAGCGTATGGTCAAAAACCCCACGGAAAAATTCCTCGGACCACTTCTTGTCGCCGGTTTGATTTTCATAGACTAAATCCAACATCTTATAAATACTAATCTAAAATGCCTAAAACGCAAACTAAAACGGACCTTCCGGGTCCGTTTTAGAAACAGCTACTTGAGAAGTTCTTTCGCTATTGAGCTAATACGCTGTCCGTCAGCACTGCCTTTTGTTTCTTCTTTAACGGCGCTCATAACCTTGCCCATGTCTTTGGCAGTCGTAGCGCCAGTCGAGGCAATTGCTTTCTTAACCACCTCGCGGAGCGCGTCATCGGACATTTGTTCGGGTAAGTATGTTTTTAAGATATCAATCTCGGCTTGTTCGGAAGCGGCCAGTTCCGGCCGGCCGCCTTTTTCGAATTCAGCGATTGAGTCTTTGCGACGCTTCACTTCGGTTGCGATGACCGCCATCGCTTCTTCGTCGTTAAGCTGGCTTTGGGCATCAAGTTGAGTGGTGTCTGAAACGGTTTTTGCCAATACCGTGCGCTTTTCAATTTCTTTATTGCGCATTGAGGTCAGCACCATCCCGATTAGAGTCCGCCGCGCGCTGTCGCCCGACTTCAAAGCATTCTTCATATCTTCTTTGAGTTTGTCTTTTAGCATCTGGTTTAGATCTTTATCTCCTGTTTCATTTTGCGCTTCGCTTCGTCAAAGACGTCTTTGTCATAGGTGCCGAGTTTTTCAAGTTTGCGTCGAAGGCCGGCCAAGTGGACGCCCATGATGGCGGCATTCTTTTCTCGGCGTTCGGTCTGTTTCTTGATTCGGAATTTAGATTTCTTGGCTTTCAACAAAACCCCGCTCTGCTGGACAAAGCGATTAAATCGGCGCATCAGACTGCCGACGGATTCATTTGGTTTGCGTTTTACTTCTACCATTATAATATCCTCCTTCCATCATAACTTGCCGACCGCGCTGCTGTACTCCGTACAAGCAGGCTCTTGTCCGATTCCTTCGTTAAAAGCTCCGCTTCTTCTTTCGCCATATGTTTATATGGCTCAGTCGAATGCTCGCTTTTGCCTCGGACTCGGCCAAGTCGGCTACGTTCTGATATACTACCTCATTCTACGCTTATTTTCAAGTTTTATTACTGGACTATTTTCGGGCCTAGAGATTTGCCTCCGAGCAAATGAATATGGAGATGCGGAACAAGTTTACCGCCGTGTTCGCCTTCGTTGAGAATTAAACGATATCCTTTTTCAAGTCCGAGTTGAACCGCGACTTTTTCGGAAGCAAGAAGCGCTTTCCCTAAAAGTTCAGCGTCACTATTGGTTAGATTTGCCAAGCCAAAGAGATGTTTTTTTGGAATAATGAGAAGGTGGACCGGCGCCTGCGGATGGATATCATTAATTACCAAAAAATCATCATCCTGCCAGACAATATCGGCTTTCAGCTCGCCAGAGATGATTTTGCAAAATATGTCGGAGATCATGGTTTACTGGCTCAAAACTAATTCTTCGCCGGTTCCTCTTCATATTCTTTGCCGGAGGACGGCACGCCGAGGGGTTTCTCTTTGAGGCGTTTTTTGACTTCGTCGACGATGCGGTCAAGGAGAATGGTTTCTTGGACGCCCGTATCCATTTCGCGGAGAATAATGGTGCCATCCAAAGCCTCCTTTTGGCCGAAGATTAACGCAAAACGCACGCCGAGACGATGGGCGATGCGAAGCTGGGATTTAATACTGTCGCGACCAAGAGAAGATTTGGCTTCAATCCCCGCTTTGCGGAAACTTTCAAACAACGGCAGGGCTTTGCGCTTGGGCGCTTCGCCGAGCTGGACCAGAAATACTTTTGGCTTGGGACCGAGCTCGGGCACATGGACGTTCTTTTCTTTCATCATCAAAATCAAACGTTCCATCCCCATCGCCCAGCCCGCGGCCGGTGTTTTGGCCCCGCCGAGCTGTTCAATCAGCCGGTCATAGCGGCCGCCGGCAATGAGCGTCGACTGCGCGCCGGCGTTTTCATTGGGAATCAATTCAAAGACGGTGCGCGTGTAATAATCCAAGCCGCGAACCAAATACGGGTCTAGAATATACGGCACCTTGGCTTCGTCAAGAAACTCCAAAACATGCTTGAAATGCAAGCGGCAGGCATCGTCTAAGAAGTCCATCATCTGGGGCGCTTCTTTGACGGTCTCTTTACAGCCTTCTTCTTTGCAGTCGAGAACGCGTAGGACATTTTCCTTTAAGCGGAGTTGGCAATTCTTACAGAGTTTCTTAGACCGATTGCGGAAATAGTCTTTGAGCGCTTTGATATAGGCCGGTCGGCAATTCTGGTCGCCGATACTATTGATGTGCACGTCATAGCCGTCGAGTCCCAGCGAATCCAGAAGCTTGTAAGCGATGAAAATCATTTCGGCATCGACGGCTTCCGATGCGTCGCCGATCGTCTCCAGTCCCAATTGATAGAACTGGCGATAGCGGCCGGCCTGGGGCTCATCGTGGCGGAACATGGGGTCGATATAATAGAGCTTCACGGGATGCGGCCGGACATTCATCCCGTTTTCCAAATACGCCCGCACGGCCGGCGCCGTGCCTTCGGGACGCAACGCCAGCATATCCCCGCCTTTGGTCTTGAGGGTGTAAATTTCCTTGGCGACAATATCCGATGTCTCGCCGACGGAACGATTAAACAAGTCCACCGATTCTAAAACCGGCGTCGAGATGCGTTCAAAACCGTAATACTCGAGCAGATTCTCGATTTTTTTTTGAATATAACGCCAATACTTCTGTTCTTCCGGCAGAATATCGTGCATGCCCCGGACCGATTGGACTTGTTTGGCTTTTGTTTTGGACATATATAACTTGCGGGTCGCACGCTCGACTTTCAGTCTTGAGCGGCTCTTGACCATCTTCTTCGTTAAAAGTTCCGCTTCTCGCTCGGCATATGTCTATATGCCTCGCTCGAATGCTCGCTTTTGCCTCGAAGCTGGTCAAGCCAGCGGCGTTCTATTTATTTCTGTGATGTTAGGGTAATTTATATTTCATACTAGCGCAATAGCGACTATATCGGATACGTCGGATGTGGAATACCGCCCAGTTTGGAAAATGGCCAGAGGCGAATAAAAGCTTTGCCAGTAATCAAAGACTTGTTGAGCACGCCCCATGTCCGCGAATCGGAACTGCGGAGGCGGTTATCGCCCATCACGAAATAGTTATTGTCGTCCAGAGTAACACGCATCGTGCCCAGGGTTTGCTGGCCGGGGTCGAGATAGGTTTCATTGAGCACCACGCCGTTAGGATGAGTGGGATTATAAATAGTCACTTTGTTGTCCTTGATATCGACAGTTTCGCCCGGTAAACCGATGACGCGCTTGATAAAAAACTGGGACTGGTCGAGCGGATAGCGGAAAATAATCACATCGCCCCGCGCCGGAAGCGAAAAGTCATATGATAATTCATCGACGAAAATATAATCCCCGTCTTGAAAATTCGACTCCATCGACGCCCCCTTCACGAAAAACGGCTGAACGACATAATACCGAATCGGCAGAATGATAATCAGCGAAACGACGACAATCTTAATCGTCTCCCAGAAAAACGCGAGGACCTCGCTGGTTAAACTCGGCTCGCCCGGATTCTTCTCCGGCACCACGTATTGAAGTTTTTCTTCAGGCATTTTGGTTTATATCAGGTAGTGAAATTACCGCCTTTTCATGGCGGCAAAGCCGCATCGGCAATTTCTACTACCTGGATTTTACTCTATTTTTTTAAGAGAATCAATACGGCATTTTTCTAATATCTTTTCTCGAATGATATGTCCGTCACAATGACTCAATACCCCCAAATAAGAAACTAGGGATTTTTCAGAAACTTTCTTCAACAAACGGTGTTTTGTCTTAGTTCGCAACACTCGATGATTCGGCAAAACCACATAGCCCAAAAAATCAATCCCTTGCCGGTATTTGCGGATGATTATTTTATTCGGATGAAGATAAAGTTTCAATCGCTCCTGCAAAAAACTATCAATCTGCTTGGCCGTCTCTTTCAAAGTATCTGGGTGATGCCCGAGAATAATAAAATCGTCGCAATAGCGGAGATAATATTTAGCTCTTATCTGATGTTTCACAAACTGATCGAGTTGATTCAGGTAAATGTTCGCCAAAAGCTGGCTCGTCACATTTCCCAAAGGCAATCCTATCCCCCAAGATTTTGAAAAGCTTCCGATGATTTGCCTGATTAGCAAAAGAGCATCTTCGTCTTGAACCCGCGCCTGAATGAGGCGGATAAGGACAGTTTGGTCAATCGAATCAAAGAATTTTTTAATATCGCATTTCAACGCATGGACCATCCTGTGATTATTACCACTCGCTTTGTTTAAAAATTCTTGGAGCCGGAGAACGCCACGATGAGTACCTTTCCCAATTCGACAGGAATATGAATCATGGATAAAATTACGGTCAAATACCGAATATAGTATCCGAAATACCGCATGATGCAAAACTCGGTCTCGGACAGACGCTTTATGGATGTGTCGCAACTTTGGATCATTGACATAAAATGCCGTATAGGCAGAATGGGTGTAGGTTTTATTCTTGAGCTCGGCGTGAAGTTGAAAAAGATGGTCTTCAATATTCAGCGCAAATTCCTGGACCTCAAGTTTTTTGGTCTTGCCGCGCTTAAACTCCTTCCACGCCAAAAATAAATTTTCGAGGCTAATTATCTCTTCAAAAATACAATGACCATTAAAGCCCCCCCCCCAGACTGTCGACGCCTCGCTGGTTCATCATGTGTATAAGTTTTACAAGAAAGTTTACCTCCTGAAATCTAAAATATCAAAAAGGGACCAGTTTGGTATCTATCTCAAAATAGAAAATGTTTGCTTGGAATTGATGGCTCAAATCATCCAAGCGACGTTTGAAACAAGACCGAACAAGCTGCCAATTCTCAACAAAGCACGAGTTAATGTTGAGCTTTTAAAGCAACTCTTCAGAATAATCCACGATCTTAATATTATTCCAGCTTTTAAATATATCGAATTTGAATCAGACCTTCAAGAAATATCCAAAATGACGAATGGTTGGATTAAATACCTCACCGCCCCGTCTTTATAAAGAAGGGGCGGTTGTGGCCAAAACTTCTCGCGGGCGCGGATGTTGCCGTTGTCGTCGTTCGGATTGTTCCAGTTCACGTGGACCTTGCCGTCGTTGAAGTTCACGTACGGCACGTTGCCATTGGAGTTCCGCGAACCCGTTTCATTGCCTGATTCCATCCATATCACCGCGAGCCTTTTGCAAAGCTTTCTGTGTTGTCCGGCCCAAGCCGGATTTTTTCAAGAGTTTTTAAACTCACCAGAACCAGGCAAGCAGTTTCGTATCTTGGGCAAACCGCTATCGCCTTTCGGCAGACCGGTTTATTAGCCGTTAGGATTTTAGAACATATTTTTATTAAAAGAAAGGGCGGGCTCCGGAGAGCCCGCCAAGGGTACAAGACTGAAGTGAGAAGGTTAACCGATCGCCGAAACCGTCTCGCGGGCGCGGATGCTGCCGAAGTCGCCGCCCGGACTGCTCCAGCGCACGTGGACCCCGCCGCCGCTGAAGCGCACGCACGGCACGCCACCACCGGAGTCCCGCGAACCCGCACAACGCGTCCAGTCGCGGACGTCGAGGTGCTGACCGGTCTTCCAGTAGAACCACCGGCCCAGGCGGAGCCGTTCCGCCAGCGGCATCGTGTTGAGCCCGCGCGCGTTGACGTCGTTCGCCGAAATGCCTCGCATCTGCTCGTCTGCTTCCTGTCCGGCTCGACACAGAACGAGGTACTGGCCGCCTGTGGCTGTGCGGTTGTTCTTGGGAACCGCGATGTCGAGACTGTCGTTGGTGTATTTTGACACCTCGATTCCCATCGCCGCCGTCGCCTCGTATTCGCGCTGCGCCGTCCAGCCCTGCGGAGTCCAGAGGCCCCAGCCGAAGCCCGAGCGAATCGCCGGCAACTTCAGGCCGTCGGGGTTGAGATCGATGCCGTCAACTTCCTTGGCGAATTTGCGCTGGTCGTCCAGCATCGCCTCGAAGTCGAAACTCGTCCGTTCGTAGGTCATCAACTCGATCGTCGCGTTCGTCATGACTGCTCCTGTCTGTTAAGGGCCCACGGGGGCCGAACTCAATAGGCTTCTTAGCCTCGTGCTTTAATTGTACACCTATTTTATCAAAAAGTCAATATAGTGTGCTGGAAGGGTACATCGGTAAC
>PLYL01000002.1:0-663 GCA_003151795.1 Candidatus Yanofskyibacteriota bacterium
GTTCAGCAACGGAATTGAAACAGAAGTGGATTATTCGGTTTTTGAACCGTTTGAATCCCGAGGCAGAAGACATCACACACACGGCGTCCCGATACGGCAACGTATCGTGGAATAGTTAACTTATTTCGGTGGAATCCTGATTCTCGCTGATGCGAGACTCTCGACGCAAGTCGGAGAAGACAGACCTGTATATTAGGACAATACCGAGGGAAGTTTATAGATTTCGTTGAGGAGGGGAATAGTTAAATAGGAACGCATTGGAGCGGCCTATCTTGATCAGCTAGTTGGTGGGGTAATGGCTCACCAAGGCAATGACCAGGTAACTGTTTGCAATCCCTCCTCTCATCAACGAAATCTATAAGCGCCCGTAGAGACTGTACGTTAACCATCCCGACTTGTCGGGATGATAATCCAGTCCAATGCATCTAGTAATAGATGAAAAACATGCGTGAGACAGGTTGGTCCATATCTGGTGCGGGCGTTGATATTTGAGGGGGGTTGTTCCTAGTACGAGAGGACCGGAATGAACGAACCTCTGGTCTGCCAGCTGTTCTGCCAAGAGCAGCGCTGGGTAGCTATGTTCGGTGCCGATAAGCGCTGAAAGCATATAAGCGCGAAACGGGCCCCAAGATGAGATATCTTAGACTCCTTGTAGATTACGAG
>PLYL01000002.1:669-3982 GCA_003151795.1 Candidatus Yanofskyibacteriota bacterium
TAATTTTGAGTAATCGTTTGATTGAGTTTTCCTTGCCCGCCTAATTTTTCTTTAGAAAATTTTGGTGTGGTTGATTAATGTGATTTAAATTGTAGATGTTTGTACCCCTAACTAATAATATTTGGTAATATCNNATCCTGTGAGGAGGAGTGTGCCATGAATGTAGATAAAAGCACGAAGCCGGTAGTGTTTGATTGGTGTCGTCTCAAGTTTCAGGAGGCATCAGAGCTACTCAAAGAGATCAACAGCCAGCTGGATTATTGGGAAGTTGATTGGTCTGACCTCGAGAGTCCTTTGCCGGAAGTTAGTCCAGATGCCTGGATGCGGCTGAGGGATCAGATCCAGGCCCTCAATGGGCAAGTACAATCTTTCGCCCGGCGCCAAGGGAATCGAGTGGTAATCGATCGGCCACCACAACAGTTACGACCACGCCGAGGATGAACGTCATCCTCGGCTCCCCACTCCACATAGGCGAGCATGAACGATCGCTCGCCTCTTCACAGGATATTATCAAACCAGAAACCTCGCCAAAATTTTCTAGCGAAAATTTAGGCAGGTAAACAAAAGCATTGGCTTGGTGGCTATGCTGAAGGTGTCCCACCTGATCCCATNNGTCGCAGCGGAGCCAGCGACCGAGCGAGAGCGAGGAAGTACTAAAGCGCAGCAGCGCGTAGTGACTAATGCTTTTGTTTTACAAAAAAATGGACATTTGATATAACACAGATAGGAGGGTGTTCACGATGGCGTCAATTGTCGTACCTGGCATTATTCGGATTCGGTTCAAAGGCGGTCGGTTGCCTAAGCCCCAGGACTGGTTCGCTTTCCTTGAGCGAAAACGCAAGAATTATCCCGAACAAGTTTCCGGCGATGGAAATACTGTTCCCGATAGTTGGGACATTCTGATGTTCGTACGCCGTGGCACAGAGGATAAAGTAATTGGTCGTCTCCTGGAAGATCCTGTTGTGGAGTCCGCAATCCGCCACACGAAAAAACTACCGTCGCCCACGCGCTAACACGTGTGGCGGCGAAGAAGCGGGCCTAACCAGCCCGCTTTCACTTTTTTGGAGGAAATGTATAATGATTTTATGCCAGAAATGCCAAAACCGCCAGAGAGTCTAGAATTGAGGACAGAGGCGGTGGTTAAAATATTGAAAGAAAAAGGTTCGGGTGACCCTGAAGCAGAAAGTGCTTTGTTGAGCTTGATTGCCGAGGCAGAAAGAACGGCTGATGCAAACTCGGGTGCCTACGGCCGGATTGGATTGGATAGATTTCGGGCTAATGTTTATCTGCGGGCCGGCAACAAGGACGAAGCCGTTGAATCACTTAAAGGGGCTCTTATGCAGGCTAGTGGAGAAGGGGACCTGGAAGTTTGGGATGAAATTATGGCACAATTAAAAAATATTGGCGCCACTTTTTAAATGCTAACTAGGATTCAAAAACAGGTTTTTATTGGTGGAGTCTATATTTTAATTGCGGTCGTAATTGTGGGCGGAACTTTGTATTCTAAAAACAGGCCGACGTGCACTGACGGGAAAAAAGACGGCCAAGAAGAAGGCGTTGATTGCGGGACGGTCGCGTGTGGGAAAGCCTGTGCTTCGCCGGTGCAGCAGGTAGTCGTTCAGGACATTAAACTTGTGAAAACGCCGGCCGGCGATTACGACTTGGCGGCGCTGGTTTATAATCCCAATGTTGATTATGGCACGGATTCCGTCAGTTATAATTTAGTGATTTCCGATTCGACCGGCAAGGAAATTGCCAACCAGCCGGACACGTTTTACATTCTTCCGGGTCAGACAAAATATATCGTTAAGACCTCTTTGGCCGGAATTCCCGACGGTGCTTCGGCCGAAATTAAAATTACCAGCGTGGATTGGCAGAAAGTGGCTACGCCTCAAGACATTACTTTTATTATTACCCGCGAAGCGGTCACATCCGACTTTAAGCAGACGACTTACCAGGCGGTGATTACAAACAATAGCAATTTTGATTTTGACACGATTGACGTCAGTATCGTCGTAACCGATAGTTCGGGCGCGGTTATTGCCACGAATATGACTAACTTCCAGACATTTCTCTCCCAAACTGACCGCTCGATTAAAGTTATTTGGCCGTTCGTATTGCCGGCCGGATCCCGCATCCACGCCGAAGTTAATACCAATGTTTTCAACAACTCTAATTTCTTAAAAACGAATGGGACTCAAGAAAAGTTTCAGCAATATTATTAGACCGGACAATACCATTAGTCTATGATGAAATTCCTTCGGAATTATTTCTCGGGTATCGACCGACCGCTTTTCGCCACCGNNATGGCGGTGTTCGCGCTCTATATCATTTCCGTGGCGCTACTTTTGATGCCGTTCTTGTTTCATTCAATTCGAGGCGTCCGGTCGTGGATTGCGATTGGGGGCTTGACCTTCGAGCCGGCTGAATTCGTGAAATTGGCCCTGGTAATTTTTATGGCCAAGTATTTTTCCCAGCGCCACATCCACATCAACGACTATCGCCATATTATCGTCTCGGGCCTGTACTGCATGATTCCCATCGGGATCACGCTCATTCAGCCCGATCTTGGTTCGGCGATCATTATGTTTCTTATCTGGATTGGAATACTAGTCGCGATTGGCTTGAATAAGCGCCAATTATTCGTGTTGGCGGTCCTTCTATTGATAGTGGGTACAATCGGCTGGACGTTCGCTTTAAAACCATACCAGAAAACACGAGTCGTTTCTTTTTTAAACCCGGGAAGCGACCCGCTCGGCAGCGGTTATAACTTGATTCAATCAAAAATTGCCATCGGAGCGGGGCACTGGTTTGGGAGCGGTTGGGGGAAAGGCCCGCAGACATCAAATGGATTCCTGCCCGAACCGTATAACGATTTCGTGTTTGCTTCAACGGCCGACCAATTCGGCCTCTTTGGCATCGGGGTCATTCTGGCGGCCATCATTTTTCTTGTTTCGCGGATTATGGACATTGCCAGCCGGGCGACTTCAAATTTTGGAAGACTTTTCGCGATTGGCCTGACAATTATTATCGCCGTTCATGCCATCGTCGGTTCGGGCGTAGATTTGGGTCTGATGCCGGTGACGGGCATTCCCTTTCCGTTCATCAGCTACGGCGGGNNGCAGTCTCTGGTCGCTTCTGATTGGCCTGGGTATTTTGCAAAGTATCAAAAGATATGGCTAGTCAATGGAACTCAAAATTATTAAGAAAAATAAAGAGAGTGTGGAAGTCCAACTGACTGAAAAAGGGGAGGTCATCGATATGTTGATAATGCCTCTTGATTTTAGGTTTGATACGGTGTTGGTAACTTCTA
>PLYL01000020.1 GCA_003151795.1 Candidatus Yanofskyibacteriota bacterium
AACAGATAAAGACTAACTATGTTTCTAAAATACAAGAATCAAGGTTTTAAGCAGGAACTTAAAGATTAGTTCGAATCATATGAAAGTTTTCACATTGATTATCGGCGTAGCTTTGCTTGCGGCGGCGGGCTATTTTGTTCATGTCTATTTAAATAATCGAAGCCCTGTGGTTGTCCAAGTTACCGAAACTCCGACTCTTGAAACACCAACACCGACTCCAACACCTAGGCCTTCGCCAACAGCTTCGGCAACGTCTTCACCGAAACCAACACCGCTAACGCGATTGGGATATGTTCGGCAACAATTGCTCGCGGACGGATTCGATACGGCCCAAGTTGCCAGTATTCTGGCGGATGCTAGATTGAAGCTGTATCCAATTACTCAAGTGGCGTACAAAGAGCCGGATTGGATCGTGATTAAGCAAAAGCTCTACGACCCGGCCTTTGTCCAGAAGGGCAAAGATTACATCAGCGCCAATCAAGCGGTGTTTGATAGCGCCGAAAAAGATTACGGCGTGCCCAAAGAAGTCCTGGCCGGCATCATCGCCATTGAAACCGAATTCGGCGTCAGCTCCGGCACCACGCTCACGTTCAACGCGCTCTATTCGCGGATGGAAGAGTGGCCAGCCACGACCTGGAAGGCCCAGGCCGACCAACTCGTTGCTCTCTCGACCTACTGCCTAAAATCGCGGGTGGATTGCTTCGCTATTAAAGGCTCCTACGCGGGCGCGCTGGGGATTGTTCAGTTCATGCCCGATTCGTTGCTGGCTTATGGCGTGGATGGCAATCAAGACGGCGTCGTGGATTTATATAATCCGGCCGACGCGATTCCGAGCGCCGCCAATTTCCTGGCCCGCCACGATTGGGCGGCCGACCACGTTAAAGCTCTCGCCGGCTATTACGGCAGCGCCGTCGGCTATCCCGAAATTGTGCTCAACTACGCCTCGCTTCTGGCGGGCAGTGCGGTATACTAAAATTATATGAGAAGTCTCGGCGAAAAGTGCGCCGTGTTCGGGATTTATGGGAAAGGTCTGGATGTCAGCCGGCTGACCTTTTTTGGTTTATACGCCTTACAGCATCGGGGCCAAGAAAGTTCCGGCATCGCTTCAACCGATGGCCAGAATATCTACTGCTATAAGCATAACGGCCTCGTCGCCCAGGTATTCAACGAAGAAATAATCCGAAGCCTATTCGGACATTGCGCCATCGGCCACAATCGCTATTCGACTTCATCGGGTACGGATGTGAAACACGCCCAGCCCATCGAAGTGGCCGATCATTCAATGACCCTGGTCCATAACGGCAACCTGCCGTCGGTGCGCTTGCTTAGCGATTTTTTAAAAAAACGGGGCGTGGCGCTGGCGGATATTTCCGATTCAAAGTTAATTACCGAAGCCCTTTACTGCCTGACGAAAGAAGGCGTGAAAATCGAAAAAGCGGTGGAAGAAATTTTCCCCCTGATGACGGGGTCTTTTTCACTTTTAATTATGACGAAAGACAAACTCATCGCCCTGCGCGACCAGCACGGCATCCGCCCGCTTTCCATCGGCAAGATAAACGGCGGGTATGTTTTTGCTTCCGAAACCTGCGCTTTTCATCCCATCGGCGCGGAGTTTATCGGCGTCGTGAAACCGGGCGAGATGGTGGTCGTCGACGCGAAAGGTTTGCGCCGGAAGCAGATTGCCAAGAGTATCCAAAAACTTGATATCTTTGAATTTGTTTATTTCTCCCGGCCGGACAGCATCTTGTTAGGCCAATCGGTCTACGACGTCCGGAAAAGATTTGGGACAGAGCTCGCCCAAGAAAATAATATTTCTGCGGACGTGGTTATTCCGGTGCCCGAAACCGCCATCCCCGTGGCTATCGGCTATGCCAACGCGTCCGGCATTCCCTTTGAAATGGGTATTATCAAAAGCCGGTATATCCATCGGACATTTATTGAGCCGGAACAGCATATCCGCGAACAAGGCGTGAAACTCAAACTCGCTCCGCTCAAGGAAGTGATTAAAAACAAGCGGGTGATTGTGGTTGATGATTCTATCGTGCGGGGGACGACGTCCCGCCAAATCGTGAAGATGCTTTTTGAAACCGGCGCCAAAGAAGTCCATTTTTTGGTCAGTTCGCCGCCGGTTAAATTCCCTGATTTTTATGGCATTGATCTTCCGCGCCAGGCTGAACTTATCGCCGCTCGGAAATCCGTTCAGGAAATTAATACCTATCTTGGTTCCACGTCGCTTAACTTCTTGTCGTATGAAGGGATGATTAAAGCCACTGGGCTAAAAGGGTCTTTATTCTGCACTTCGTGCTTTACGGGCAAATATCCCATTAATATCAAAGAAAGAAAAAAGGATATTCTTTACTGATAGTTGGGCGAATCTTTGTAGACGAATTTTTTAATCTTAGACCAGGCGGTTTTGGGTTTTTTGATGACTTGGATGACTTTGCCGTTGACGAGATAATTATCCATATCGTCGCGGTGGATGAAAATAGGGGAGAAGCTGGCGCTGGATTCGGACATGAGGATGACGCGCTGATTGGCGGTATCGCGGAAGTAGCGTTTAATGTTAGCCATGCCGTCGATAATCGACAGAACATAATCGCCGTTCTTGATGGTGGTGCAGGTCGGATCAACCAGGACATAGTCGCCGTCATCGACAGCAACGCCGTTGATGTTGGCTTTATTCATGGAGTGGCCGGAGGCTTTGATGGCGAAGATACCTTTTTTCTTGCTCAATAGTTTACCTGAAACCCGGAGGTAGCCTTGAGCTTCCTGTTCGGCGTACGCAGCTGCTGGACCGCAATTGGCGGTGCCCAGGATTGGTACGGCAAAGAGCGAGCTTTTGCTTGTGCTGACGCCGGGGCGGGTCTTGACCATGATTTTGGCGAGGCGATCCATCTGAATGAGCCCATTCTTCTCAAGCTGAAGGATGTGGTGTTTAATTTTTTGGGGCGATGTCTCATTGATATGTTTGCCGATTTCTCGCAAGCTCATGCCGGCTAGGTTCTCTTTCTCTGACAATTTTAGAATTTTTTCTTGGAGGGTATGCACTAGTTGTTTGGTTAAAGGTTGCTATGCGTCAAGTATATCATCTTGAGTTGTCCACAGTCAATTTGACACTCTTGACGGAAGAAATTAATATAATCGAATACATCTGATTTGGGGTTCTGTTGAAGAGTTAGGCCATTAATGATTTAATGAATCATAGCCATGAAATTATTATTTAATGCAAAACTCGCGGATAATTATACAAGCCAATCTCAAAAGATCCGTGTTTTAACTGAAGCATGGGTTGATGACGCAATTTTTTGTCCTAATTGCGGACAATTAGATATTAATAGATACCCGAATAATCAGCCGGTTGCAGATTTTTATTGCTCAAATTGCAAAGAGGAATATGAGCTGAAAAGTAAACAATTCAATATTGGCACAAAAATTGTAGATGGCGCATATCGCACCATGATCGAGCGATTACGAAGTAGTAATAACCCGAATTTTTTCCTGCTCAACTATGATCTAAAGAGCTATGAAGTTCTGAATTTTATCGTCATTCCGAAACATTTCTTTGTACCAGAAATAATCGAAAAGCGAAAACCGCTTTCATTAACAGCTAGGCGTGCTGGTTGGATTGGTTGCAACATACTACTCAATCATATTCCACAAACAGGTAAAATCTTTTTTGTTCGAGATAGACAAGTTGAACCAAAAGAAAAAGTGCTGGCCGATTGGAAGAAAACTCTTTTCTTGCGTGATGAAAAAGAAATTAGCGCAAAAGGCTGGTTATTAGACATTATGGTATGTATTGAAAAAATAGGTCGCAAAGAATTTTCACTTGACGAGATGTATGTATTTGAAAATAAATTGAGCAGGAAACATTCTGATAACCGTCACATTAAAGATAAAATTCGGCAACAACTTCAAGTATTGCGGGATAAGGGCTATCTTGAATTTACCGGCAAGGGGAACTATCGGTCCCGATAACCATGGAAATACGACTTTCGCCATTTTTTGCGAAGCTCATCCTGCGATTAAATCCTTTTAATCGGTTTTTGGTTGTGTGCCGAGGGTATAGTGAAGATTATGAAAATTTGACAGAACTTGTTTGGGAAGACGACAAATATCTTCGATTTTATGACAAAGAAACTTACCCCGAATTTCAGTTATGGATAAGTTAGCTCGTATACTATCGTTAAAAATCGTATCGTACTACACAAAATATAAAACTGCGTAGCACGCAGTTTTATTCTTATCCCCGTTCCAGCGTCTCTATTTTTTGTTTCTTGCCATAAACTCTACCCCTACTTTTTCGGGGACTTTTTTATGAGCAGGGAATCTTATTTCTTCCCCAGTTTTTGTCCTAAAATCAACAACTACTGGCTCTTTAACTTTCTTCTCCGCTACAAAGCTAACATGATGTTTTTTTGACATATAATTGCTATTTTATGTTTTAGTTGGCTCGACGACACCAACAGGAACATTTTAATCGTCTCGAACTCTTATGTCAAATTTATCAACATTTCATGTTTGCATTATATACATCTGTCTAGTAGGATAGCTATATGAGCACTAAATACGCCTCGTTTATCAAGGCCCTTCGTACAAAAAGGGGGCTTTTGCAGTCAATGGTTGCTGAAAAGCTTGGGCTTTCAAGGCAGTCATATATGGCAGTGGAGCGGGGATCTCGAGAGATGACCCTGCAAGAAGCAGAAAAATTATGCGAGCTTTACGGTATTTCTGTAGAAGAACTTTCCAGTACCACATTGCCGCAATACGAAAAATATAAGCAGATGATTTTGGCATACCTCAAAACGTCTTTATCTGAGGATGGAAGGGTACCCAAAACAAAATTGGCCAAACTTTTATACCTAGCTGATTTTGCTTGGTACTATGAACATCTCAAGAGTATGAGCAATATGCAATATTTGCATAGAACCTATGGCCCAGTGCCAGATCCTTATTTTAGAGCACTTGATGAGCTCGAAGAGAGTGGCAAGATTATTATTGATCGAAAAGATAACGCCATACTTGTTTCTATTGGAGCAGGGGCAGTTCACCAGAAGCTCGATTTATTAGAAGGCAACGAGGTAGAATTAATGGAGAAAATCGCTACAAAATGGAAAGATAAAAAGACCCAAGAAATTGTTGGTTTTACACATGAACAACTTCCTTATAAACTCTGTGCTCCGGATGAAGTAATCCCATACGAGTTGATTACGCAGGAGGATCCGGAACATGTCTACTAGTCATGCTGTTGTAGTTGAAAAATATGCGGAACGGCACTATATCTCTAGATTTAAAAAGAAATATAAAGGGGCCTGGGATACAACATGGAGAGCTATACTTGAAGAGTTTAAGCGCATAGACACCCTCATTGGTATAAACAGTTTTGTTGAAATAATTACAGATTCAGCCGAAATAAAAATTTGCAAAACAGAGTTTCGTGTTGCTGGTACTCAAGAATCTCGACATGCATCTGGAAACAGGTGCATTATCGCTATTCATAAAAATATCACAACGGTTAAAGTGCTTCTCGTGTATGACAAAGGAGATGTAGGGAGTAATAACGAGACAGCAAATTGGAAGGCCGTTATCAAAGAAAATTATCCTGATTATTGCGATATTCTTTAATTATGAAATAGAAACATCCGCCAATCATTAAAATTTATGAGGCGTTAGGGACGATGACTGATCTGATATAATAAAACCATGCCTTTAATAAAATGTGGTGAATGTGGGAAAGAAGTATCAAGCCAGGCACACTCCTGTCCAAATTGCGGTCATCCGATTAGCGATTAGCCCGGTTGTGATTGAGCAAACTGCCAAAAGTTGGAAACTGGCTAAGCTGATTTCTTGGATTGTTGTTGTCATTGGAATCCTGACTCTCCCATATGGTGGTTTTACTCTTATCTTTTTCGGATTGATTGCGGTAATAGTCTGTAAATTTGGAATTTATTGGAATCATAAATAATTATGGAAAAGATTGTATATATAATTCCGGGATATGGCGAGACGCATCTTAGCAGGAAAGCTTATGGCAAACTTGCCAAGGCATTCGAATCCCGCGGAATTATGCCCATTCATGTCAAAATAAATTGGCATGCGCGAAAACCCCGCCGGTTCCGAGATTACGTTGTTCAGTTCTTGAAGCAGTACAAAAATAGAAAAAACGAAGAAGCTTATGTTCTAGGATTTTCGTATGGCGCAACCATTGCTTTTTTAAGTGAGCCAAAAACCAATCCTAGCACTTTGATTCTGTGTTCTTTGTCCCCATATTTTTCCGAAGATTTAGAACATTTTAAACCTTCATGGCTGAAGTGGTTCAGGAAGAATTTTACTGAAAGCGACTACGTATTCAATAAATTAGCGCCAAAAATTAAATCTAAGACCTTCTTGTTTGTGGGAGATAAGGAAGGCCCCGAAGCTTTAAGACGGGCCAAAGATGCAAAACGAAAAATCAAAGGCAGCAAACTCACGATCATTAAGAAAACCAAGCACAACATTGGCCAAAAAGAATATTTATCCGAGTTGAACAAGTTTATCTCTGGGTTATAATGAAGGCATGAAACTCAAAAACTTTTTCAAACTGATGGGGGCGCTGGTGGTGTGTCAGCTGGCGGGGATAACCGGTTCGTTGTTTACCATCTCGCAAATCCAGACCTGGTATCCGACGCTTATTAAGCCGCCATTGAATCCGCCGGCCTGGCTATTCGGACCCGTCTGGACAATTTTGTATCTCTTGATGGGCGTGGCGTTGTATCTGATATGGCAGAGTAATTCCAAAGACAAGAAACGGGCGCTCTGGCTGTTTGCGGTGCAACTGATTTTGAACGCCATCTGGTCGCCGATATTTTTCGGCGCTCACGCAATCGGCTCTGCCTTGGCCATCATTGTGCTGATGTGGGCGGCTATCGTCATGACTATTCTGATATTCAAGAAAATTTCCAAACCGGCCGCCGCGCTTCTCGTGCCGTATATTGCATGGGTCAGTTTCGCCACCTACCTTAACTTCGCTCTCTGGTGGCTGAATAGATAACTATGTCCGACATCACATTTCAAAGACGGTGAACCGAGAATTGTCCCTCTGGCGTCTTTCTAAGAGAGGAGTAGGCTATAGGTATATGAAAACACACACTATCTTTCTAATTGTAATCGGGATATTGGTCGTTGGTATTCTTGCGTATTGGTTTTTTGGGCACCCAAAAACTCAAGTGGCGGTATCGCCGAGTCCGACCGCAACGATGGCCCCGACGGCCACCCCGAATCTGTATGACCAGAGCGTTTCGACGGGCACGATTCAGGTTCCGTATTCGTCGGCTGATTACACCTTGGCCACCAAGCTTTCGCAGATAACGGTTAAGGCGTACATTCCGCCGTGCGACCCGATATTTAATTATTGTTTGTTTTACAGCGGGACGGCATACGCGGGGACGAACTTTGAAAGCGCGGGCTTGCGAATTCAAAACCGGACCGACCTCACGACGCAGACCACGTGTTTGAACGCGTTACCGACGAGCTATACCGACATGATGCCAGTCATTGCCTCGAATTCTGGTTACATGACGGCCGTGTTCTCACCTTTGGGTGACGCGGGCGCGGGTCACTACGCGACGGGCGCGGAATATCGCCTGTGGTCTGGCGGTTCGTGCTATGAATTCGAAACCCGCCTCGGCCAAACCCAATTCGCGAATTATCCCGCCGGTTCGATTAAGGAATTCACCGCGGACAACCAAGCGACTGTCCAAGCCGGACTTGAAGCGATGATTAATAACATCACTCTTGTGAATGGCAAAACGGTGTCGTTCCCGCCGGCAAAGACTCAATAGATTTTATTTACTGGCGTGTTGGCCGGCGACAAAGCCGGTGGTCCAGCAGAGTTGGAGAGAATAGCCGCCGGTGGGGCGGGCGATGTTCAGAATATCGCCGGTAACGTAGAGGTTGGAAATTTTGCGCGAGCGCATGGTTTTAAAATCCACTTCTTCCAGGGCAATCCCGCCGGAAGTGATGACCGCTTTTTCCAGGCCCAAGACACCCGAGACGTGGAGAGGAAGCGCTTTCAATAATTGGCCGAGCCGTAAGCGTGATTCACGACTCACGCTGTGGCAAGGCGTTTCCGAATCAATACCCGCAAGTGCGCCGAGCGTTTGCATGAGCTTGTCGGGCAACAATCGAGTCGAAATATTTTTGAACTTTTTATTAATCTCGCCTTGGAAGGCTTCCAGAATCATGGTGTCGATTTGTTTGTGGTCCAAAGCGGGGAGCAGGTCGGCAATAATGGTAACGGCGCCGTATTCCAAAAGCTCGCGGATTTCATCGGATATATTTAAAACGGCGGGTCCTGAAATCCCGACATGGGTGAAAAGCATTTTACCTTTGTGCAAGCTTTGGCGGTAGTTGTTTTGCATCAACGAAAATTTAACCATCGGCAGGCTGATGCCGGATAAATTTTTAACCCACGGGTCGCTTAACTTTATCGGCACCAATGACGGCGCGGTATCGATGACGGTATGGCCGAGCGTGCGGAGCCAATCGAAGCCATCGCCAGTCGAGCCGGTTTCGGGATGGGATTTTCCACCCGTCGCGAGGATAAAAGACTTGGCTTTGATTTCATCGCCCATAATGCGGACTGATTCGATAGTGCTGTCATCGCGCATGACGAAGTTCTCGACGGCCGTGTGGGTCTTGATGGCGACTTTGCCTTCGCGCATATAGTCATTGAGGACATTCCAGACCGATTGGGCCTTGTTGCTGACAGGAAAGACGCGCAGTTCATTCTCGACTTTGGTTTTCATGCCGCGCGAATTAAAGAAATCCAAAGCTTCCTGCACGCCGAACTGTGAAAATGTCGAAAACAAAAACTTGCCCGAGTCCCCGAATTTTTCGAGTAGCTTGCGCGTGTCGGTTTCGGCGTTGGTGACGTTGCAGCGGCCACCGCCGGTGATAATAAGTTTCTTGCCAAGGCTGGCATTCTTCTCAATCAAAAGCACTTTCGCCCCATTCTTCCCTGCGGTCCCCGCCGCCATCATCCCCGCCGGACCACCCCCGATAACCACTACGTCATAGATTGTTTCAGGTCTTTCTCTCATTTGTCCCAGTCTATCATATTATTGACATAATGCCTATTTTAGAGTATAATTAAAGTACAGGCTAAGTTAGCTGTTCTTATACAAATCAGAAGGCGTTGATGCCCATAAGGCTAGATGCGCCAGGAGAATCAATCATGTTTGACGTTAGTTACGCCCTTTCAAGCGGTCTTCTGGAAACCTATGGACGGGATTCGTGGAGGGACTTCTGGTCCTACAGCGAGTTCCCTGTCGATCTCAAGACCAGTCGGTTCAATCTGAATGTTCCAGAGGGGGTGTCAGCTGAACTGATTACTTTGAAGGACATCGAGCGACCAGGCGATCAAGTCCGTCTGGTCGGCATCGGCGCCGGCGAGTCGGTCATTATCTGGACAGACCAGAGAGTCATCAGGGTCTGGGCTGGAGACGACGGCGACACAATCAGCACTCTGCCACGTCAGAGAACCCCGATTGAATCGGCGCGTTTCCCGAAGATTCAGCTCCACGGGGACAACGATATCCTTAATCTCGGAGTTTTCTTCCGAGAACTGCGGCACGTCGTCGATCGGCGAGGACTGGGCGAGGTGGAGATCATCGCGCAGTCCAAAGAGGAATACGATCGCAAGCTGGGGGATAACGATGACGACTCGCCACTGGTTTTCTACATGGCGATTCACGGCACCGTTACCCACGAGGACCCCAACAGAGGAGACCTTGAGGCCTGCTTCAACTTCCACGAGGACGGCACCGTCAGCGTCTGGAATGACGATGGAGACTACTGGCCACACGGCGGGGTGGTTATTGGTGAGCCTGTCGGTCCGCCGGAAAATTGGCCCACCATACCCAAAGTCACATGGGAACAGATGGCCGATCTCATCGTCAAGTTCTTCGCGGATCAGGTTCCTGTCGGCGCCTCGGCCTAAACATCAAAGTCCTCAATCATGAGGCAAAACATATAAACCGCACACTTGGAGGAGTGGCGGTTTTTTCGTACAAAAAATTGATGAATAATAAAAAACGTGTTACAATAGCACCTCAACAAATAAACATCATGGCTGGAGAAGCAATCATTAGATTTGAAAAAGTGAGGTTTGAATACGGGCATAATAAACATATCTTGGAAGAGGTGGATTTTTCGGTTCGAAGGGGGATGAAGATGACCATCATGGGTCAGAACGGCGCGGGGAAGAGTACGATTTTTCAACTAATCACGGGCGGACTCAAGCCGGAAACGGGCGCGGTCCATTTGGCGCCTAATTTAACCATTGCGATTTCCCGGCAGGTGATTCCGCGCGAGCAATTAGACCTCACGATTCGTGATTTCTTCTCGGCGTGCTTTGCTGATAAAGTTTATAATATCGACCCAAAGATTGATGACGTGCTGGAAGTGGTTAATCTCCACGCCCCGCACGACCGGATTATCCGTTCGTTTTCGGGCGGCCAGCAAGCCCGGTTGCTTTTGGCATCGGCTTTGATTCAGGATGCCGATGTGTTGCTTTTGGACGAGCCGACCAATAATCTCGATAAAGCCGGCATTACCCATCTGCGCCAATTTTTAGTGGATTACAAGAAGACTTTGCTGGTCATCTCCCACGATGCGGATTTCTTGAATGCGTTTAGCCAGGGCGTGCTGTATCTGGATGTACGCACTCGCAAAGTGGAACAGTATCAGGGCAACTACACCAATGTCGTCGAGCAAATTTCGGCGCGTATCGAAAGAGAAAATAGTGCCAACGCCCGGCTGGCCAAGGAGGCGATTGATAAAAAAGAAAAAGCCAATTTCTTCGCTATGAAGGGCGGCCGGTTGCGCGTGCTGGCCAAACGGATGCGGGAAGACGCCGCAGAAATGGAAGAAGCCCAAGTCGAAGTCCGCAAAGAAGACAAAACCATTCGCCAATTCATGATTCCGGCCCAAAAAGATTTAATCGGGGATATTGTGGTGCTGTCTTCGGTCATTATTTTTGAGGGGCGAAGGCCCCGAAATGCCCAAGACAGTAGTCGGGGTATTAAAAAACATAAACCGGTGCAGAAAAAGATAAACATTTCGCTCAAGAAGAATCGCCATCTTTTATTAGCCGGCCCAAATGGCATCGGCAAGAGCACCTTATTGGAAGCGCTGGCATCGGGCAAAAGCCAAAGCCTGCCTGCCGGCAGGCAGGGCGCTAAGATTGCCGAAGGCGTGACGGTCGGTTATTATCGGCAGGATTTTTCGACTCTGAATTTTGAAGACACCGTGTTGCAGTCGTTGCGTTCGGTGGCGAAAGGCCTCGACGAGCAGGAAATTCGTTCCATCGCGGCGGGATTCTTGATTACCGGCGACCATATTAATACCAAAGTCGGCAGCCTCTCCGAAGGCCAGAAAGGGCTAGTCGCCTTTGCGCGATTAGTGATACAGAGACCGGGTTTGCTCATTCTGGACGAGCCGACGAACCATATTAATTTCCGCCATTTGCCGGTGATTGCCAAGGCCCTTGATGCTTATGAAGGGGCGATGATTCTGGTGAGCCACGTGCCCGAATTCGTCAGCCAAATCCGGGTGGATGAGACGCTTGACCTAGGCGCCTAATCAGTGATATACTTAACCCAAGCAAAACACTTATTTCTAAAGAAGAGTCGTCGACTTCCTCAATAGTTAAATTTGCGAATTCAACTATTAACTATACACATCTATGTACACAGGAGCTATTAAGCGACTTGTTATGGAAAAAGGATTTGGTTTCATCACCCCTGATGACAAATCAATCTTGGCTCCAGGAAAAGAAGATTTGTTCTTCCACCACTCGGGCGCTGTCGGAGGTATCGAGGCTCTCAAGCAAGATCAGCGCGTATCTTTTGATGTCGAGAATTCAGGTGACGGAAAAGGACCGAAAGCGGTCAACGTAAAAGGCGAGTAACGCCAATCAAAAAAGTCTTCGCCACAAGCGAGGGCTTTTTGATTTTGGGGATAGCGATATGGACAGGCAAGACTCGAAGTACTACCATGATAGTAATAACTATTGAGCATGGTTCAGCAAACGATCAACCAACGCAAGAATTTGGCCATGTCTCTGCGAAGAGGCGGGTATTCGTATTCCGAAATTCAGAAATTCGTGTCCGTGCCCAAGGCGACGCTGTCTTATTGGTTTAAGGACATAAAATTATCGGAGCCCCAGCTAGTCCGGCTCCAGAAAAAGCGAAATGAGGCGATTCAGCGGGGTGCCCAAGTCCGCTCCAAGCGGGTCAACGAAGCGATTGAAAAAATTGAGAGAACTTCGGCTAAAGACATCAAAGACATCTCCAAGCGCGAGCTGTGGCTGATGGGCGTCATGCTCTATTGGCGGGAAAGAGTCAGCGACCGGGACGTCAAAAAAGGCGTTAAATTTACCAGCTCCGATCCGTACCTAATTCGGTTGTTTTTGAAGTGGCTGATGGAAGTCGGCCAGCTCGGCGAAGCGGATGTTTTGTGCGATATTTTCGTCGATGACGACCGGGAAAAGGCCATTGCTTATTGGTCGGAAGTGACAGGTTTTCCACAAGGCATATTTATCCGGATTTATGTCCAGAAGGCCAGGAAAAAGAGAAAGAAACGGAAGATTAAAAAGGCCGAGTTCGGTCTCTTGAGAATCAGGGTTAAAGCCAGTTCGATGCTCGCTCGGCAGTTATCCGGCTGGATTAAGGCTATCCAGACTAAAATTTAGTAAACGTTACTAATAATATACTAAGCTCTAGTAATGTTTTAGATAGAAACATATTGAGTCTTGCCCCGTAGTTTTAAGAGGCGTATAATTTAAAACACACATGAGAAAAATACTCATCGGCATGGTGGTTCTGGTGGTAGTTATTGTTACTGTGGTTCTGGTTATGACTAAGTACGCGACCGCGCCGGAAAGCACCTCGGTTTCGCCCTCGGTCTCGACCCAGCAATAGAATGAAATTAATCACACCGCATTTGGTAAAGGTATTCATCCCGCTAGTTTTCGTTATGACCGTGTCGGCGGGGTTGGTTTATATCGCCGTTCAGCAGAATTTTAGGATGAACGCCAATGATCCTCAAGTTCAGATTGCCGAAGATTTTGCCGCGCAGTTGTCGGCCGGTCAGACTTTGAATCCGATTAATCCCAATCTCGATGTCGATATGGCCCAGAGCCTTTCGCCCTTCGTTCTTGTCTATGACGATGCCGGCCAAATCATTACCGGCTCGGGCAAACTCAATGGCCAGTTCCCGGCCTTGCCGGCCGGCGTCTTGGACTCTGTAAAAAAGGCCGGCGAAGAGAGAATTACCTGGCAACCCCAGCCCGACGTGAGAATCGCGCTGGTTATTATCCGATACAATGCCGGCTACGTCGCCGTCGGCCGTTCCCTCCGAGAAGTTGAACAACGAGAATCCATGCTGGGCATCCAAGTCTTGGGCGCCTGGCTCGCGGGTCTGGTCGGCCTAATCATTTTAATAGCCGGGGGCGAATTTATCTTTTCCCGATATTTCCCGCAATAATTCAACAGACCTAAAGTTTTAAACAAATATAAAACGGGTCGCCTCTGGAGACCCGTTTTATATTTAGCTAAAAACTACGCGGCGTGTCCGCTCTTTCGGAAGGCCCGGCTAATGGCAATCAAGATAATCGCGCCGATGATGGCGACGACGATGCTATACAAATTGAATCCGGTAACTCCGGACTGTCCAAGAAGACCCATGACTAGTCCGCCGAGACCGGCCCCGACAATTCCCAAGACGATGTCCCACAATAAACCGCTCTTTGATCCCATCAGGGACGAGGCAATCCAGCCCACAATCGCGCCAAAAATAATCCAGACTAAAATACTCAATAAAATGCACCTCCTTCAATTTTTGTTTTTGCAACAGCTCCCATTGCTCCTATCATAGCACTATTATATCGCCGTCAAGCCGGAGACAGTGGAGATTCCAGGAAGTTCCGTGTATAATATCCGAATGATCAGGTAGTGAAAATCCGACAGGGTTGCATCCCGCGCCGGATAATTTACCACTCTGACAATGTTTAGCTTATCTAATTAATTCGTATCTTGCGTATTCAGATGCAACCTAAGGCGCATGTCGGATTTCTACTACCTGAATGATTACCATTGATGATTTCAAAAAAATAGAGCTGAAAGTCGGCCGGGTCTTGAGTGCCGAACCAGTCGAAGGTTCGGAGAAGCTATTAAAATTGCGGGTTGATTGTGGAGAGTCAGACCTGCCTACCGGCAGGCAGGTTCTAGCGGGCATCGCCAAACATTATCCGCCGAGCGAGCTTGCCGGCCGGCAGATTGTGATTATCGCCAACCTCGAATCGCGCTCAATGATGGGTCTGGAAAGCCAAGGCATGGTTCTGGCCGCCAGCGATGGTGAAATTATTTCTCTGCTGGCGCCTGACAAAGACTTGCCCGCCGGGTCAGATGTCAGGTAGTGGCCATTTTCATCTAAATTTGCTACAGTAGAACCCATGGATCCCGCACATAACGAGCACTTGTCTCTAGTGTGATGGCGAATCAAAACTTAATATAATAATCTAGTGAGTATTGGACACTGTATCTGGCTATACACTTAGCGAGACAGCAAGCCCGGTGCTCGTTATGTGCGGGATGGATACTCATTCAGAAATCAGCCGTTCGACACCCCGAGACGTGTTTTTGTACTTGCTGGGTTTGATTACGCTGGTGATGAGCGCGGTCAGTTTCGGGATGCTCATCTACCAATATATCGACCTGAAGTTCCCGGACATTTTGCAGTATGGCTCAATCCTGCCGAGCATTAACTATGGCTTAATCCGGACCGCCCTGGCCGTGTTGGTGGTGGCATTTCCCGTGTTTTATTGGGTCAGCCGGACTTTGCGCAAAGATGTGGTTGCCGAACCGGCCAAGCGCGATTTGCGTGTCCGCCGGTGGCTGTTGTACTTTACGGTTTTCGTGGCTGGATTGATGATTATTGGCGACCTTATCACCTTGATTCAAAGTTATTTGAATGGCGATTTGACCACAGCGTTTGTTTTGAAAGTGCTGACGATTTTTTTCATCGCCGGCTCGACTTTGTTCTATTATCTCTCGGAATTGCGCGACCGCGCCTATCCGCGCAAGGCCTTTCAGATGGTTATTGTCGGAATCATTGTCTTGTCGCTTGGCTATGGATTCTATCTGGCCGGGTCTCCTCAAAGCCAGCGCTTGGTCCGCTTTGATGATACTAAGACCAGCGATTTGCAGACTATTCAAGACCGGCTGGTGTATTACTGGCAACAAAAAGGCTCTTTACCTGCTGCCCTCGATGGTTTGAATGACCCGATTTCTGGTTTCAGTGTGCCCGTTGATCCTCAAAACAATCAAGCTTTTGAATATCATTTAACTGGTGTTCGCGCTTTCCAGTTGTGCGCTGTGTTTAATCTCGATAATACCAGTTCTGCCCCAACGCCGGCATCAGGCTATTCCGGCAGTAATTGGGTCCATGGCTCCGGCCGAGTCTGTTTTGACCGCACCATTGATCAAGCGTTATATCCAGTAAATCCGAAAGGAGTGCCGATACCGATGCCCGCGCCGGTCCAATAATCCCGCACATAACGAGCACCAGTTTCTTGTGCGGGCGAATAATAGTTTAATAAAATAATTTATCAGCAGTGGGATTATGAGCGTTTGATATACATCAGACGAAACAGCAAGCCCAGTGCTCGTTATGTGCGGGATGAAAAACATTTTTATGTATATAATCGTGATTGCGGTCGTGGCCGTGGGGGCCTGGTTGTTTATGCGCAAGGGGAGTGGCACACCCAGTTTGTATAATGCATCGCCTTCGGCCTCGCCGACCGTGGATGCTTCGGCAAGTGTTTCACCCACAGCCACGCCGACAGCCACTGCTTCGCCTGTTGGAAAAGTTATCACTACTGCATCCGGTCTTCAGTACCAGGATGAAGTCATTGGTACTGGCGCACTAGCTAAATCTGGTCAGACAGTGTCAGTTCAATATACGGGTTCCCTTACGAATGGAACGGTGTTCGACAGTACGGCCAGTCATGGGGGCACGCCATTTAGTTTCCAGCTCGGCGTTGGCCAAGTGATTAAAGGTTGGGACGAAGGCGTCGCGGGTATGAAAGTCGGCGGCAAGCGTAAGCTCGTTATTCCCGCCTCCCTTGGATACGGTTCTCAAGATGTGGGCAATGGTTTGATTCCGCCCAATTCGGTTCTCATCTTCGAAGTTGAACTTGTGAGTGTTAAGTAGTAATTTTTAAAAGGTCAAATAAAAACGAGACTTTAATCAGGTCTCGTTTTTATTTTTACGACCCTATAAAACCTTAATAGGCTGTGGATAACTTTTTTGAAGGGGAGATGGGGGAGTGGAAAATAAAATGTTCCGCGGGCAGTTGTCGTCGATGTCGATATTGTATATGCGGCCAAGGCCAAGCGGGCCGATTTTTTATTAGTTTAAAAAATTTGTTCTTGGAAAAAAGGCGATGACCACTCCCCCGCCTCCCCCATTGTTAATTATTTATTTTTTAGGTACAAAGAGGTCATTCCGAATCAGATGACTATCAAACGCCAGAAGCTATTTTTGCGGATGATGACTTCCCTCTTCCAGGCCCAGCAATCCGTGGCCGATTTGTTTTTTAAAAATCGGCTGGATGAAGATATTAGCCAGGCCCTGGAAAAGCATATTCAATACCTGGCTCGCCCATCGAAAGAAACCCAACACGAATATATTAGAAGTTTGAAAGATTTGGATAAAATTCTGCAAGAAATTACTTATCTGGAAAAAGGCGATGCCATCCAGCTTGCCCTATCTCACGAGCAAGCCCTTCGGTATTTGCATGATTTCCTTCGGGAGATTCGGACTATAAAGCAAACCCCAACCGGAACTGAAGCCGTAACTAAATCAATCGCGCCGGCTTCTCGCCCTTTAACTTCGAGTGCGCCAGTGATTCAAAAATCTCGCCGGAACAAAAATAAACTAAGCGAGACTCAAGAAAAGATTCTGGAGTTTGTCCGGCGAGAACCCGATTGCCGGACCAAAGACGTGGTCAGCCAATTCAGCGCCCTATCCCAGCGGACGGTTAAACGCGGATTGAAAGAATTAAGCGAAGAAGGGAAGATTGTTAAAAGGGCTGATGGCGTGGCGGTGTATTATTCGGTGGCGTAAAAGACTAAAATCTTTTATTATAAATCATGGCCGGCCCGGAGCTTTAACTCGTTGCATGAATTATTTTCGGAATAAATGGATATTAGTAGGATCTTTGGGAGCTGTCTTTCTCGTGACATTAGGATTCAGCTATGGGCCGGGATATGGCGGCAGTCTCTTGGCGTTTTTAGGCGGCAGTGCCAGTATTTCTCCAGAAATGTCACCTAGTGACATGGTGACACCGATGGTGACACTAAAAAAGTCGGTGACATTGAATAGTGTCACCAATGTCACCTCTGTGTCACCAAGCGTGTCACCATTGATACATAGCGACTCAAACAGTAACTTATACCCCTCTTCTACATTAGTTCCAATCCCGAGTCCGCACCTTTCAGTGTCACCAGTGCCATCCCGCCTGGAGACTATGGCACCAACCCCTTCGGCGATTCCGACAGTGTCACCAAGCCGGACATCCACTCCGATAGTGTCACCGTCTTTCACCGCAACCCCGAGCCAAACTTCCACTCCCACTCCTGCCGCTAATAGCATCGGGTCCGTGGTAATTAACGAAATTGCTTGGATGGGCACGGGCGGAACGACAAAATTATCGAATGATGAATGGATGGAGCTCTATAATACCACCGGCCAAACGGTTGATTTAACCGGCTGGACACTGAAATCACTGACTGGCACTTCCCCCGATCCCCAGATTATTCTGGCTCATTCAATCCCACCGTTTGGGTTTTATCTTCTGGAAAGAACTGACGACACGACTATATCTGATATTCCGGCTAGCCAGATTTATACCGGCTCGCTTTTGGATACCGGAGAAAACCTGGAGCTTAGGGATTCATCGAACCTGTTGATTGACGCGGTTAATAGCGAAGGTTTGTGGTATGCGGGGAATAAAGCCAGCCGGTCTTCAATGGAGCGCATAAATCCTGATAAATCTGGCAGCGATTCAACTAATTGGGCCACAAACAACGAAATAGTAGAAAATGGCCATAATGCCGAGGGCAATCCAATCAACGGCACTCCGGCTTCAATTAATAGCGTGGCCAGCTTCTAACGTCTTTATCCACAATCTAGCCCTTGCTTGCTTTTTTAAACAAGATACAATTAGTTCCAGAGTTATATCGGGGCCAGTCCCAGACGGGATTGGAGCCAGCAAATATCCAGAGATACATTGACTTATCGGAGTAGGTACGCTAGTATTGACAGGCATTGGACAAGGCCATAATAAGCAAGCAAAACAGCCAAAATCTATGTAACATTCTCGATAAATTTATGGAACATAACCAGCCTTGGTTATTTTTCGGTTAAGTGAGTCCCGTACGAAGTCTCGCTCGCGCCAGAGGCGCGAGTCCGAAGGACCTCGGCGAGACTACTTCGTACGGGATGAGCTTCCTACCTCTGTAAACTAAAAACTGCAAATTAGTTGCCAGAGGCAGAAAGCCCAGGAGTGAACTTTGAAAATCAGGTGAAAAGAAATGATTATCTCAAGAAGAGAAGGTTGTTAAATTCCCACTTTAAGATTGTGTTTAATTTAGATTAAGTTAAAAGTAAAAGCTTCTTATCTTGCTTGGTCGAAAAAAGCGTAAGAGGTTTTTACAAAGAAGCAGTTGCGGTTGTTTTCGGTAATAGTAATTAAAATCCTGTTCTGCGTTTCATAAAGTACCCTCGCGTCAGCGATCGGCACTGGGACCGCAAAACAGAAATAAATAGTAAAAATAAAATGTCTAATTCATTAAACGGAGTTCGACCGGTTTTTGTAAAAACCGTGTCGGCTCTCACTTCGATAGCGACTTTATTGACGCTGTCGGGAGCTGCTTATCTCGCCCCTTTAACCGCGAGCGCGGCCGTTCCGTCAGACTACGGCCTCACAGAAGGCAACATGATTAGCGCCACCGGTTCCAATGACCCGGACGTCTATATCGTTAATGCGCAGGGCTACAAGAGATTGTTCTTGAACCCTGTCATCTTTGGTTTCTATGGCCAACTCACCGGCGGTTGGGCCTTAGTGAAGAGTGTCAGTGCCGCCGCTCGCGACGCGTTTCCAACCAGTCTATTGTTCCGAAACTGCGAAACGAACGCCCAGGCCGTCTATGCGGTTGAAGTAACCGGTGAAGACACCGCCACTCTCCACCATGTCGTCATGACTGGCGATCAAGCTGTCGCTCAAGATTCCCAGTTCTTCAACAAGGTTTTCTGCGTCAACAGTCTAGAACAAAACTGGTATACCATGGGTTATGACTACACTTCTTTGAGTCAGATTCAGCCGTATGTCCGCGGTGGTGTTTCAGGCCAGACCCCAACTCCGACTCCGGTTTCAGTAGGCCCAGTGTCAGCTAGTTTGTCTCCGGACAACCCAGCTTCCGGCACGGTCATCGCCGGTCAAGGTGTGGCTGATTTAGCCCACTTCCGATTGTCGAATCCGGCCAGTAACGCGGTCGCGGTCAACTCATTGAAATTCCAGCGCTTGGGTATTTCTGGCGATACGACATTTGCCAATGTCTACGTCTTCAGTCTTAATCCGAATGCTCGATTGACCGATGCGGTTACCCCGTCATCCGGTGTTATCAGTATCAATGGCGGCACTTCAACAAGCTCCGTTCTTACGATTCCGGCTAACAGTTATGTAGATATCGCCGTCAAGTCAGATATCTATGGTACAAATACTTCCGGTCAGACCGTTGGTATCGCTTTGACTTCGGTCAATGGCATAGCCGTTTCCGGTTTGAACGGCAATTTGTTCCAGATTGCGGCTGCTCCGACTGATTTAGCGACGGCTCAATTTACCGCCGCCACCTCTCAAGGGTCACCAGCCACGACATCAGTCACGCCAGCGACTGGCACGACTGATCCGTTGCATGACACGGTGGTTTGGCAGGATATCGTCAGCATCAACAACAAGAATGTCTATTTGAAGAGCTTTGCCCTTCGACAGACCAACTCAATCAACATGGCGGATGTCAGTAATTTCCGATTGTTTATTGATGGCACTCAAGTGGCTCAAGTTCAGAACCTCGATGCTAATGGTTACGTAACCTTCAACCCAGCCAGTCCGGTCACAATATTGACTGGTTCACGAACCATTAAGGTCTTGGCTGACATCACGGGTGGGACAAGTCGCAAATTGACCATGTCCTTGCGCAGTTCCGCCGATGTCCAAATGACTGATTCTAACTACGGATCAGGCGTTTCCGCGACTTTAGTTTCCGGTAACTTCCCGTTAAACGGCGGCGATTTGAGTATCAATTCTGGTTCAATCACTGTCCAGAAAGATGTTACCTCTCCGTCGGGTAATATCGTCAAAGGCACCAGTGATGCCGTTCTCGGCCGCTGGACCTTTACCGCTTATGGCGAGCCGACCAAAGTTTCGACTTTGATTGCTGGCGTCCATAGCGGCACTGGCACTGAAAAAGGTTTGCGCAATGGCCGCATCATGGTTTACCCGGTGGGTAATCCGGCGGCCGCTCAACAGTACGGCAGTACCACGAGTTTGCAGGTTCAGCCCACTTCAACCACCGCTTCGGTTTCGTATACGACCAACTTGGTCGTAAATCCCGGGACGCCGGTTACAGTTGAAGTCCGAGGCGATATCTATGACAACGTGGCCACGACTGATGTGACTGCCGCGGGCGATACGCTTACCGCGGACCTTTACACTGGCTCTTCAAACGGCCAGGGTATGGTTTCGTTAACGACATCAAATGTCCCGACATCTCGAATCAACGGCAATCAATTAACAATCGCGGCTGGTTCAGCCACGATCTCGCAAAATGCTTCCTTCCCGAGTCAGCAAATTGTCGTTCCGCAGACGAATACGAGAATTGGTTCCTTTGTGGTTGCTGGCAGTACCAACGAAGCGATTAACGTTAATACTTTGACGCTTGATGTTACGGCTGGCGGGGCCAATGGAGTCATTGGCGACTTGAGTAATGTCTATCTGATGTGGAATGGCGTTAAAACGAGCGTGAAATCCTCGATTACCTCGACCGGCAACACCTACTCGGTGGCCCAAGTCCTAGCGGCTAATAGCACTATAATCGTTGATGTTTATGCCGACTTGGCGACCGAAGCGGCGGCTACTTATATCTCTAAACTTGAGGTCTCCGGTACCACTGTTCAGTCCGCCCAGACTGTCAATACTCTCGTCGGCGGGACGAGCACCAGTTCAGCTGGCAGCACGTTTGTCGGTCAGACGATGACGGTCGGTTCCTCGGTCTTTGCTTCAGCGGTCGCGGCTTCCAATCCGGCGGCCAGACTCATTGCCGCCAACCAAACGGTTGATGTCGCTAAATTCACCTTTACGAGTACGGTTGGCAATTCATTAATTTCAGAATTGCAATTCAAGACCTTGGCTTCTGCTTCCCAAGCCGGTATTTCCTCGGTTATCTTGAAGAATGCTTCCGGTACAGTATTGGGGACTGGCTCATTATCAACTTCCGGCAGTAGCCAAATTGTAACTTTCGGCGGCTTAACCGGTTTGACTGTTCCGGCGAACAGTTCCGATGGTTTGACGCTTACCGCCGCGGTTACGACCGCTGGTGTTGGCGTCAACATGGCTTCCAGCGCCTTGAATGTCGGCCTCTCCTTGAATTATGTGAAGTACACCGATGCTACGGGTGTGCTTAATACCGACAACACTGATCGCGCAGGTAACGCTGTCTACTTGCATGCCGCCTATCCAATCGTGACGGCGGTGGCTCTGCCTTCGACCCTTCTGTCGACTGGTGTTCAAACGGTATCCAAGTTCACGGTGGCCGCTTCAAACGGCTCCATCGGTCTGGGCCGATTCTTCTGGACCATTAACAAGACCGCTACACCAACAGTCAGTTCAACCAGCTGGCAATTGTTGGAAAATGGTATTGATATCAGCTCGTTCGGTCAGTGGGCCTCATCGAGCGTCGGCGCGGGCTACGTTGCTGGTAAAATCCAGTGGACGGCCTCGTCTTCGGCGCCATTCAACGGAGCCCTTGAACGTCTGGTTTCCTCGACAACTCCTAACACCTATGAGTTGCGGGTTAATATCACCGCCGCTGGTACGACCGGCGACAACTACAACACCGTCTTGACTCGAGCGACAAGCGTTCTCACCCCAACAACCGCGGAGACATTCGCGATTGCTCACGGTGCGACCTTGACGGGTCCGGCGATAGTGTGGAGCGACCGTTCGGCTCTAAGCCACTCACAAGCAACGGCCGATTGGATGAACGATTACTTAGTTAATTCGTTCCCAATCAGTGAGGGCTTGAGCAAGTAAAGCAGTTCTTCTGGGCGAAGTTTCTAAGCGTGCTTTAGCCGCTTAAGAATCGCTCTCGTTACTTGGGATTATTAACCATGTAACAAATCAAAACCGCCCGAAAGGGCGGTTTTGATTTGGCCCGTGGCCGCGCGCTTGTGGATTTATATTTCTAGCGGTGATAGAATCAAAGCATGATGAAGTATATTCTCAACACGCCGGGTATGGTATGTTTCGCGGTTCTTGCTCTTAGCTCCACTTATCTCGCCCCTTTAACCGCGAG
>PLYL01000004.1 GCA_003151795.1 Candidatus Yanofskyibacteriota bacterium
CCGCCATATGTCCGTACCTAGGACATAGAAAGGGGGTCTAAAAAGGTCTATTTGGGCCCCAAAAACAGCCCTTTTATCAGCTCTTCTTTTTGCCAAAATGGCGTCTCCAAACACGAGAACCCGATTGGGCTGATATCATCAGGATAAAAAAGGCAATTAAAACAACCACGCCGTCATAGCTAAATCGAGCGGAGCTATTATCTGACAGTCTTAACCAGATGCCGAATTCATCAAAAGCGAGCCCGAGGCCGAGGCCATGAAGAAGGGCGATGAGATACTTGCTCCGAGGGCTGTTGTTTACGAGGGCCAAATAACCAGAGGCCGCGAGGAGAAGAATGCCATAGGCGAAATGGTGGATGTGAACGCCTTTGACGATATGCAGAAAAAATGTGGGATCAACGTGGCTAATGATTCGCGAACCGGTGAAGGCAATCAAAAAAGCGACCGTGATCGGGAAGAGGATATATAGATAGACACCGGAATCGCGCGCGGTAATCTTTTTTGTCAGCGCGTCCCTCTGGGTGATTTTAGAAAAAATACCGAATAACACGGCGAAGTACTTAGAAGCTACGTATCAGATAGCGAAGAAGTGAGCGGGTAGCGAGAATCGAACTCGCGTCATGTGATTGGCAACCACATGTAATACCATTATACGATACCCGCACGTAATTAAGAGTATTTTAACCCAAATTGAGATTCTAATCAACTGCTTAGTTGAGGAGCATTTTCTGATATAGGTCTAACCAGACCATTATCTTTTCTTTGAATTCTCGACTACTGACATAGATATTGCATACACCGTAAGATAGGCGTTTGGTCGGATGTCGTCCCTTGATATAGATAGAACCCTTGAATTGTGATATCGGTACCCCCGTAGCTCGACTCCAGAATCTTTTTTGCATATCATCTGCCAAGTCAGGGTATAACAGGAGCCAGACCAGTATCTTATCCTTCGGGACTTTAATTATGTCTTTCAAAAATTTATAGAATATTCTAATCATGGATGGGTCGGTATTCGCTAATTTTAGGCGACTCATTTTGGGGCTCTTTTCCCCCTCTCCCCAATAGAGCATGATCCCAGCCAAAAATAGGGGGTTGTTTTTTAATATTTCGAATTCACGTTCGCCGGCATCTCGGTATCCTTGATGGATATTTGCCCAGCGTTTTTTATTGGCTTTTATGATGGCCTGTAATTTTTTAGGAAAAGATGAAGATTGTTCTTTACCAAGACGGTCTCGAATTTCTTTTGACCATTCTTCGTTTTTAAACCAGCCACCAAGGGTTCCTAAGGGGATACCAAGGAGCTTTCTGATTTGTTTATAACTCTTGCCTTCGCGTCGTAAGTTGTAGGCTCTAACCTTGTCTTTTCGCATATTGTTGATTATTTACGGAAGTGGTCTGGTTAACATAGCTTTAGTATACCAAACGGGTTCGGTTTTGAAAGTGGAGAAGTGGATATTGTAATAAAAAAGGGGATAACAATTGAAAAACAGCTGCTTGCATGCTAATATAACTCTACTATAAGCCGGGTTAGCTCATCGGTAGAGCGCTGCCCTGAAGAGGCAGGCGTGCCCAGTTCGACTCTGGGACCCGGCACAGAAAAATCAAAAACTCCCGTGGGGGAGTTTTTGATTTGGTTCTCGGAGAAGGTTCCATGCTTTAGCCGGGAATCTCTGTGGGCGGTAGAGGATTCGAACCTCTGACCCTCTCAACGTCAATGAGATGCTCTACCAACTGAGCTAACCGCCCAACTGACTGTGCGCGGGAGAGGATTTGAACCTCCATAGGGTTGCCCCCGCTACCACCTCAAGGTAGTGCGTCTGCCAGTTTCGCCACCCGCGCAATGATGAGAGGAATTCTAACAGAAAAACCGCTTATTGAGAAACTTCTTCGGCCGCTTTCTTTTTCTTACTAGCCGCGGTGATGACTTTAGGTTGTTCGGTGCGGAGTTTCTTGCGGATTTCTTTGGTGGTCTTGTCCCGCAGATAGTAGAGTTTGGCCCGGCGGACCTTGGCTTTGCGGACGACCTTGACGCTTTCGATTGAAGGAAGATAAATCGGGAAGGTTTTCTCGACGCCGATGTTGTCGGTCACCTTGCGGACGGTAATAGTCGCACCGGCTTCGGTGCCGTGCTTGCGAGAGATGACCATACCCTCGAAGGCCTGGACGCGGGTCTTTTCGCCCTCTTTGATTCTTTGATTGACGCGAATAGTCCAGCCCGGTTTGATGGTTTCGAATTTATCTTTAGTTTCGAGTGTCGATTGGAATTTGGCGATGGTATCCATAACGTGCCGTTATTCTAGCATAGAGAGGACTTTCTGTAAATCCTCGGGCAGTTCGGCTTCAAGTACTAATGATTTGCCATCAGATGTTTGGAATTCAAGCTTGTAGGCATGAAGAAATAGGCGAGTCAGACCGGCCGGTTTCTGCCAGCCCCTAGGGCCATAGACCGGATCCCCGACGATGGGGCAACCGATTGATTGCAGATGGACGCGGATTTGGTGGGTGCGGCCGGTTTTTGGGGAGACATCGAGAAGCGTATATTTTGCGAAGCTTTGTTTAATCGAATATTCGGTGACGGCATTTTTACCGTCAACCAATTTATTTCCATCCAGTTTAATGGTTCGTTTCAAGCCGATTCGGCCCATCGGGGCATCGATAACACCATGGCCTTCTTTGGGCCGGCCATAGACCAAGGCGTAGTAATGTTTCTGGATTTTGCGGTCCTGAAAAAGTGATTTTAAATAATAAAAAGAATCATTGTTTTTGGCGACGACGAGCAGGCCCGAGGTATCTTTGTCTAAGCGATGAACAATACCGGCTCGCGGACTTTCCGTACCCGAAGCAATGAACGGCTCGCCGACATTTTCAATGCCGGGATATTCTTTGGTCAGCCAAGAAACCACACTCTCTTGTGAATCGGTCGCATTCTTGGGATGCACAATCAAGCCCGCCGGCTTATTGATAACCAGCAAGTTTTCGTCTTCATAAACTTTGGAGATCTGCATTTGGAATGATTATTTTTACTTTGAAATCCTATTCTAAAAAAATATCTAGTAAGTCATCCAATTTCTGTATTTTGTAGTCAATCCACTTAGGATAATCTTTGCGAATTCCCCAATCAAACCAAATAGTTTTCATTCCTAGTTTTTCCGCTGGGGCTAATCCGCGTTCAATATTATCATCTATCATGAAAGATTTTTGGGGATTAACGTTGTTGTCTTTCAAAACCGATTCGTAGAATTTTATATCTGGTTTATGTAAACCTTTAGCTGCCGAGAGTCCTATATTTTCAAAATAGTCCGATATTCCTGCTTCCTTTAATCTTTTAGTTGTCTCGGGAGGCTGATTAGCGATTATGCCCAATCGGTAAAATTTGCTTAGTTTTTTGGCAACATCAATTACACTCAAAGTAAAAGGCGAACGATTTGCGAAAACTTCCATGTCGGGCCAGATTTTTTTCTTGCGCTTTCTTATTTCTATAATCAGTTTTTCAACATCTTCTTGGTTTTTTACAATAACCTTAATAACATTATCATCAGTGTTACCCACAAAACTGCTACCTTTTTGAAAAGCGTCGTCAATCATTTCTCTAGTAATGGACGAATCATAATCATGAAGCAATTCAAAATCCATTTGCTTCCTCAATTCTTCGGATTCTCTATCGTCTGTTATAACACCCCCGACATCAAAGAATATCCAGTCAATTTCTTTTTGCTTTTTCATTGTGCGCGGTGCAGGGCTCGAACCTGCGACCTTCCGGATGTAAGCCGGATGCTCTACCAACTGAGCTAACCGCGCAAATTACTAACTGTGGGCGTGGAAGGGATCGAACCTTCACGCTCTTCATTATAAGTGAAGTGCTCTACCATTGAGCTACACGCCCATACCCGCATTCATTATAACCCTTATTCCTGCAATAAATTTATTTTTAATATTAACATTGTGATAGTAGACAGAACAGGTTCCATGTCCGAAGCTCGGGTGATCTATTCTTAATGAGGAGGTCTTTTTGATATAGGGTTTTATGAAGTTGTTTTTTTTAAGACCTGTTATGTTTTGCCAGAATCTAATTTCTTTTTCAATATCCATGTCTACGTAGAGGTGGAGTTGTATTTTTAAGTTGGATTTTGGTATTCCTAAAGACTTAACCATCCAAGCTATGGAGAACTTAATTACGTCAGGGTCACTATTGGTGACTTGAATTTTTGACCTTGTAGACTTGGCTCCTTCTCCAAGATACAAGAACATCCCAGCAATCAACAAGTCTCTTTTTGTTATTATTCCAAGTTTGTCAGACTCTTCCTTGTAGCTTTCTGCCTCAATTCTTTTTCGCTTTGCCTTAGTTGCGATGATATAGTTTTCAATCCTCTTTGCTTTAGCGTTCTGGAATATACTTTGCTTCTGGACGTCAGTAAGTGAGGCGTCTTTTAACCATCGAGCAAGAGTGTCCCTACTTGCTGGGATAGTATTCTTGATTTCTGTCCAACTCTTTCCTTGCTCTCTTAATTTTATTGCTCTTCGTCTATCTAGTATTCGTGCCATATATACTAGATTATATCATATCCAATTCATAGGTTCGAGTTGATAACTCTATCGTACTAATGCGTAGAACTCTTTTTGTTCGAGGGTTTCTTTTTTGATGAGTTCTTGGGCGATGAGATTGAGTTTATCGATGTGTAGAGATAATATTTTCTTAGCGGAAGTGAGGCCTTTCGAGACGAACTTTTTTATCTCGGTATCTATTTGGTAGGCGATTGTTTCCGAATAGCTTTTGGCCGAAGAAAGGTCTTTGCCCAAGAATATGAGATCGTCTTTTTCGTGGAAGGATACGGGGCCCAAAGCGTCAGACATGCCGTACTGGGTGATCATCCGGCGGGCGAGTTCGGAAGCGACTTTCAAGTCGTTGGAAGCGCCCGTAGTGGTTTGTTTGAATATTAATTTTTCGGCGGCATAACCGGCGAGAAGCATCGTCAGTTCCGATTCAAATTCCGGTTTGGATTTGAGGTATTTGTCTTCGCTCGGGACTTTCATGGTGTAACCGAGGCCGCGGCCGCGCGAGACGATGGAAACTTTGTGGACCGGATCGGAATTGGGCAGGGAATAGGCGACCAAAGCGTGGCCGGCTTCGTGGTAAGCGGTGATTTCTTTTTCTTTCTTGGACATGATATGGCTGCGTCGTTCGGGGCCGAGGATGACCTTTTCGATGGCTTCCAGGATGTTGAGCTGGGTAATTTCGGTTTGGTCCGCGCGAGCGGCCAGAATCGCGGCTTCATTTAAAAGATTGGCCAATTCGGCGCCGGAGAATCCAACGGTGCGTTCGGCGACAGGCGTAAGATTAACGTCTTTAGCGAGCGGTTTGTCCAAAGCATGAATTTTTAAGATGGCCTCGCGGTCTTTGAGCGATGGCTCATCGAGAATCACGCGGCGGTCAAATCGGCCCGGGCGGAGCAGGGCCGGATCTAGAATGTCGGGGCGGTTGGTCGCGCCCATGACGATGACGGCGTTGTTGGTATCGAAGCCATCCATCTCGACGAGGATTTGGTTTAAAGTTTGTTCGCGTTCGTCGTGACCGCCGCCCAAACCCGCGCCGCGGTGCCGACCGACGGCGTCGATTTCATCGATGAAGATAATAGAAGGCGAAGTTTTCTTGGCGAGTTCGAAAGTATCGCGGACGCGATTGGCGCCGACGCCGACGAACATCTCCACGAATTCCGACCCGGAAACGTAATAAAAGGGAACGTGGGCTTCATTGGCGACGGCGCGGGCGAGCAAAGTCTTGCCGGTGCCCGGCGCGCCGACGAGCAAGACACCGCGGGGGATGCGGGCGCCGAGTTTATGGAATTTCTGCGGATCTTTTAAAAATTCAACCACTTCCGCGACTTCGGCTTTGGCTTCGATGAGGCCGGCGACGTCACTGAACGTAACAGGCTTGCGGCCGCCGCCGGAACTGTCGGCGAGCTGGGCTTTGGATTTGCCAAATGACATCGCTTGGCCGGAACCTTTCTGGGCTTGGCGGAACATGTACCAGAAGATAAGGGCAATGAAAAGGAACGGCAGAACGGTCGGCAAGACGTCGGCCAGGAAGGCTTCAAATCCACTTGGGTCTTGGACTTGGATTTTTACAGCCGAGAGTTTCGTCTTGTCGGCGCCGAGATTGGCGAGAGTTTCAAAGGCCGAGATGCCGGTTTCTTTTTTGGCCGAGGAAATATCGCCATTAGCCGCAATAATTTGGATATCATCGCCTTTGACGTCAATTTCTTTCACGCCGCTGGCGTTTATCTTGCTGACCACTTCCGACAGGGCGATGGTCGGGGGCGTCTTGAGCGAAGAATCGAAAAGCGCCGCAATTCCGGCCGCGACCATCAGGATTCCAAAGACAATCAAAAAATAGCGAAGATACGATTTCATGTCAGTTATTATACTATGCTTATACCTTTTTGTCGAGAGTAAGGGTGAGTTTGTGGTCTTTGGCGTCGATGTTGAGGATGGCCATGTCGTATTCCTGGCCGCCGACGAGGGCTTCCTGGGGGGTTTGGCCGCCGAGTTCAGCCAAGGGAATGAAGCCGATGATATTGCCGGGGAGTTCGACGAACGCGCCGGAATTGCGGATTTTAGATATTTTACCGCGGAGTTTTTGGCCGACTTGATACAGGCTATCGATGCCGACCCACGGGTCTTCCTTGAGGGCTTTAAGCGAGAGGGAAACCCGGCCGCCATCAAGGCTGATAATCTTGGCCGAGACGGTTTCGCCGATATGCAAAATCTCGCGCGGGTTCTCGATAAATTTCCAGTCGATTTCGGAAGAGTGAATTAAGCCATCGAGCGTGTCGGAAAGTTTTACGAAGGCGCCAAAGTCCGTAACTTCCGTAATCACGCCCTCGACCGTTTCGCCCACCGTGAGCTTGCCGAGTTCTTCTTTGGCCGCTTCTTCTTGGATGGCGCGTTCGGAGACGATGAGTTTGTTTTCGGCCTCATTGAAGTCGAGAATTTTAACTTTGAAAGTCTGGCCTTTGAATTTCTGCAAGGCCTGAACAATTTTGGTCGTATCGCCCCCGTCGACTTTCGGATAATGCTCGCCAGCCAACTGGGAGAGAGGGAGGAAGCCCTGAATACCCGAAACTTCGACAATCAAACCGCCTTTGTTGATATTGACGATAATAGTATCGATGACTTCGCCCGATTCTTTCTTTTCTTTGACATCCTGCCACGCGGTCGTGACCTGGGCGGCCTTGAGGGAAAGCTCGCGATAGCCTTCGTCGTTTTCCAACTCAATCAACATGGTCGAAATGGTGTCGCCGGCTTTGAGGGTCTTCATGCGGTCCGGATTGTCATAGAATTCGCCCGGATAAACAATGCCGATACCGATTGGTCCGAGGTCGACGATGACGCCGGCCTTGGAAGTGTTAATAATGGTTCCGCCTAAAATACTGCCTGGCTTGGGAAGGAAAAACTCCTCTTTCAGCAAGAGGTCCTTCATTGATTTGATTTCCATGGTGTCTGTCATACGAATAATCGGGCATTGGCCATGGAGGGGCTTTAAACAAACCCGCTAGCCAATCCCCGAAATTAGAGGTTAATTTCGAACCCCTAGATGATACCAAAAGACCAAGGGATAGGCAATACGTCTTCTATCCAATAGCTTGGAAT
>PLYL01000006.1 GCA_003151795.1 Candidatus Yanofskyibacteriota bacterium
CGCTGACTTGGCCGAGTCCAAGGCAAAATCGAGCATTCGACTAAGTCATATAGACATATGGCGAAGGGGAAGCGGAGATTTTAACGAAGGAATCGACCAAGAGCCTGCTTAAGGGCCAGAAGGCCCAGCAGAGCGGTCAGCAAGTTCTATTCGGCGCCAGCCAAGAGTCCAAGCACCAGCCAAAATATCAGTCTCCCAGCTTGAATGGTCCATAAATAATGGTCGAAGAGGCCCATAATTAAAACTGCAATGATAACCAGACTGAATGAGAAATGGTAAAGTTTTTTGAAACCCAAACGTTTATAAAAATCATGGAGCAAAAATGTCAGGAAGAGTAGAAACAATGCGAGACCGATAATCCCCACTTCCGCGTAGATCAGCAAATAAATATTATGCACCGGCTGGTACACTTCCCGATCGAGATGCAGGTTTTGGGTCATCAGCCACGGCACAAAATTGCCCATCCCGAGGCCGAAGACATTGTGCCCGCTGGCGATAGATTCGTGATTATATAAAACCCGAAACTGGACGGCTTCGTCAGCCGACGAAATCACCGATCGATTCGCGACGTACGGCCAATAGGCCGCGATAAACAAGACGCCCACGGCAATTGTCGTCCAAAATATCTTCAAACTCCGCCGGCGCATTTCTTTGTCGTCCCAGAATTCTTTACGGAACCGAGGATAGAATCTGATTAATATCGAACGGATGATAAACGTAATCAGCCACAACCCGATAATCGTGCGGGAGAATGTCAGCAGAAACGCCCAGAGAATTAAAATGTGAAATATATGCCACCACCAATCGCTTTGCGCAATTTTCAATTTCTCTCCCTTCGGGAGATCTTTACGACAATTTTCAATTTCCAAAAAATAAAAAGTATTGAGAGCGACAAATAAATACAGCGCCAGCACGTTCGAATGGGGCGTCGTGCCATAGGCCCGCATGACTTTAATGCCGTTCACGTAAAACGCGGCAATCCCGCTCATGGCCGGTGCCAACGGACTCTCACCCAAGTATTTCAGCCCCAGACCCCCCTGCGTCATGAACTGCGCAATGGCAATCACCGCCTGAAACGCTCCGCCCAGAACCAGCGCCACGAAACCTTTGGACAACGAAAACCGTTTGAGCGCGTAATCTTTAATATAAAAATACAACGCCACGCCCTCAATTAATTTAACCCACTGAAAAACCGCCGTTTGGACATCGTGAGCGTTTATTATAGATAAACCGGCAACGACGACAAAAGCCAGCAAAAACCAATCGGCTGGTTTAGTTATCAGTTTCCATTTTCCAGTTTTCAATAAGTTATCAGTTTTCCAATTTACAAACCAGAAACCAAACAAAACTAACAGGAGCAAATCCGTGCCGTAAATGTACACCGCCGTCCATTCCACAAAATTAAACGGCTCATACCAAAAAATATGCCTCACCGAAATCGGAATGGCAAATAAAAAAATATAGAACGCCCAGTTTTCGAGTTTTTTTAACATTAACGAGTACTTCTATTTCTTTGAGACGTAATCTATTACTTTGTCCCAATCAAGATTGTCTTTAGTATAAAAAAGCTCTACGACTTCCCTGGTCATTTCATTAATCTTTTTAATATACAATTCTTTGAATACTTCGTCTCTCTTTTTTGCTTCTTTTCCAAGCGGTTGAATTATTTTTTTATACAACTGTTCATCACCTGAAATTAAATCCCAGAAAGACTGCCCGCATATTTTATGATAACTAAGATCAGGATTCTTACTCACTTTGTGGGGCTTATTATCGCGTCCGTAAATACAGCCGTTAACAGATATTATGTTAGTTTTATTTAATTCCGCTCGCAAAAGTTTTTTCGCAATTCTAAAATTTCTTTTCATCGTATTTATTTGGTCTGAATTCCCCCAATTTGGACCAGATTTGATACCTACTATATAAGTTTTATTATCGCGCTCAAATATTAAGTCTACACTTCGATATTTTTTCTCTTCGGCTTTCTTGCCATTAAATACTTCTTCGCAAACGTGAATAGCAAGATTTTCCATTAAGTCACCAAAAATTGTCTCTTCTTGAGATGATAAAAATGCATCAAGAATACTTTTAGCCAAATCTCCAGCCATTTCTATGTTCTTTGCCTTAAATAAATAGGGATTCTTTCTTTTTGAAATAGTTGATAGCTTTGCTAGCTCGAGTTGGGCAAGCCTAATATCGTAAAATGGTTTAATGACATCGGAATCTATAAATGTATTTAATTTTTCGTAGTTTAAATTTTTCATATTATATTGTTTGTTTATTAATATTATCAAAAGCCAGTTTATGATATTCTTCCTGAATTTCAATACCAATAGAATTTCTGTCTAAATTGAAGGCAACTATAGATGTTGTGCCCGAACCTAAGAATGGGTCCAAAACAGTATCACCAGGCTTTGTAAAAAGTTTAATAAACCATAAAGGAAGCTCTTTAGGAAAGACGGCGCTATGGCTTTTATTAGAGCTTTCAGTTGCCATCAAAAGTACGTTGGTCGGATATGCTAATTCACGACCAACCCATTTGGAAACATTTTTTCCAAAGCCACTACCAACTCTTGAATTGTCTCTTCGTTTATCAGTTTCGCTAAGATTTTTTAGTCGACTCTTGGCCCAGTCGCCCATAGGTACCCGTACTTCATCCTGGTACATATTAAAATCTTTTTGTTTATTGAATTGAAGAAGCCGTTCCCAGGAATCCCGGAAACGGTTAGGCCATTTTCCTGGAAAACAATTTTTCTTATGCCAAATGAACTCTTCTGTCCAAAACCAGCCCTGTTTCCTCATTGCCACGATCAGCTCCATAACGTAGGTGTGTCTCTCGCTATTAACAACTTTTTCTTTTATATTCAAAACAAATGTTCCTTTTGGTTTTAATACACGTAGCAATTCTTTTGTTATAGGTAAAAACCACTCGACATATTTATCAGGGCCAACTCCTCCGTATGTACTTTTCCTTTGATCAGCATAAGGGGGTGATGTAATAATTAAATCTACAGAATTATCTTCTAGATTTTTAAGAACATCAAGAGAATCACCGAGAATTATATCGGCTTTTATTTTCGTCCTTGCCTTCTGGTTAAATAAGTCGTTTTTTAGGATGGTGTTAATGGTCATGAGCAAATTCTAACTTATCTAATACTTCTGGCAAGAACAAGAGAGCCCAATCTGGGCTCTCTTGTTCTAAATCTCTTCCAAAGAAAGCAAATTATCATTCCAATACCCATCAGCATAAGTTCGTAGATAAGGAGCCTTTCCTGGGTCATTTCTCACAACAGCTACTTCAACACGCTTCCTGTTTTGGGGATCAATAACATAAAAAGTGTCTGTGCGAGTATCTATTCTTCTTATCGCATCTTCCCTAGTCAATATCCACCCCACCCCACCAACATGGGTTATATGCTCATGTGAACTAAAGCGATTCGGTTTCCTGATTCCAGTTATTTTTACGTCTGCCATTTTATTGAATCTTGAATATTTTTATTTACCCTTCGACCGATTTGAAATCCGTTTAGGTTACCTTAAATATAGCAACCGTATTTTATCCGTCAAGAGTGTCAAGTGGATAATTGACTAGACTATTAATAACCTCACAGTTACTGTACAAACAGGAAATAAACAACCCCCACACTGAAAACAGTAATAAGTACATATAAAAGCCACGTAGGGATATTCATGCTGTATTCGGGAATACGGTCGCCTTTGGATTTGGCTTTGGCGTAGAGGAAGACGACCAGGATTTGTTCGATGGCCAGGGCGACACCGCCGGCGAGACTGATAATGCCGATGAAGGTGCGGATGCCGGCCAGGAACAAGACCATCGGCGGAGCGACAACCAGGAGCCAGGCGTTGAAGCGATGAATTTTAAAATCCTGATGAAAAGTGCTGGTCATCGCCGAAGCGAGCATCAAAAATGAAGTCGTGATGGCAAAGGCGCCAAAGAGCGAAATCAAGATGGTAATATTGCTTCCCAAAAATTGATACAAACCGGAAACCGCATCGGACGTAGTCGTCAGGCCGGAAACACCGACGACCGTCGTGGCAAAGACGGCGTAAAGGCCAGCCGTGAATAACACCGCCAAGCTGATGGCCGACCAGAGTTTGCGTTCCTGGCCGACGAGAAGCTGGCGCTGAATCGGCACGGCCAGTAATCCCCCGAAAGCAAAAAGCAAGACGCCATAAGGCAAAGCGAGGTTAGCTCGGTTAAAACCGGTGAAATTGGACAAATGAATCGAATGCCAGCCCGCAAACAAAATGAGGCCCATTACCGCGACAAATAGTCCGCTGAAAAATAATTCCACGTGGGAAACCGTTTTAATCCCCCGCAAAACCGCCAGCGAGAGGACAACGCCGAAGAGTACGCTGTATGTGGCCACGGGGGCATAGAAAAAAGGCGAGAGAAGCGTATTTAAAAAACCGCCGGAGATGATGATCGCGGCTAAGAGGCCGACATAACCCATCAGTACGGCCGAGAAAAAAAGCAGCCGCTGGGCAGACGGGCCGAGATAGAGCCGAGCGTAGCCCATAATCTGATGCTGGGCGTGCGTCCGCAGAATCACCTCGCCGTACATCAAATCAATCAGCAGGGTCGCCAAGCCAATCGCCACCAATAACCCCATCCCCACCCCAAAACCCGCTTGAGCAAAAGCGTACGGCAATCCGAAAATCCCAACTCCGACCATGCTTCCCACCAACACCGCGGTGGCATAAAAGAATTTTTTATTCATACTGAAAATAGTATACCAGTCAGACCCATAAAAAAGAAACTGCCGAACGAGACCACTTGGTCTCGTTCGGCATGACACTTGTTCATCCTGCAAACGGTCTGCAGATTGCCCGCTTCGTTTCGTAGTAGCGGAGACGAAGCGTGCGACGTTCGGGCGGCAACGCCTTCAAGGTCGCTGCATAAGAAGCCTCTGCCGACGTGGGGCATGTGAGGTACCGATACGCATCATTGATGCTTCGTTCAGCCCGCTCTTCTGCGAGCCGCTTCTGTTCAGACTTGTACTCCGCAGTCTTCTGGTATTCGAGTTGCCGAAGACCGAGCCAGATCGACAGAGCCACGACGGCTACACTTGCTACCAATATGGCTCCGAGGGTCAGGCCAATCTTAACCAACAGGACCCACCCCAGCAGTTTCAGTTCCAAAGCCAATTGGAAAAAAAACTTCGCTGGAGCCCACAGAACCACCATGAGAGCCGATAGATACCCGATATCCAGTCGCTCGTGTACGATGTGGATAGTGGCGAAATAGAGCAAGAATGCCGCCGGGCTGATCAATAAGCGAAAAGGAACCCACTTACCGTCGGCACGTTGAACACTCCACGCGCTTCGCATGTGGATTAACGGACGTTTGAACCCATACTGGGGCATATAGACCGTCGGCCAGATCTCGTCGATGTCGCCAAGGAAAACTTGCCGCCAGTCCAAGTCTCTCGCGACAACGAGCGCCGAACCGAGAAAAACCGCCATGCGAACGACGGCTTTGACTGTCCACCAGAATAGCATCACAATGAGCTGATAAGTGAACGCGCCAATCATTCGGCGGCGGAACGCGCACTGATCTACAGGCGCGAAATCAAACCACAGATTGACGTAGCGTTGCAACCACTGGGACGGTTCTGCGGCAAAGTGGCCCTTGTCCACCTCGACCTCAAGCGGGTCAGCTTGAGGTAGCTTGGAAGCGCCGAACGGAACCGAGGAAAAGTACTCCTTAATTTCGGTTCGGTCGGCGTCCAGTATGTCCTCCTCGTAGTACCTAGAATTTCTCCGGGATAGCACCTCTTTGCGAAGTTTCTTCATCTGGTTCGAATACGGCCAGATGAGACGGGCAAAGATCAAGTGCTTGCCAGGGAACCGGAAGCCAACGTACGTCATGGCTTCCTCGAACGGGCGGAGTTGGCGGTCTTCCGCGCCGTTTTCGTAAGCAACGGTGATCAGGACTTGCACTTGCGTCGCCTTTACTTCGAGAAGCTTGGCTCGATCGGAAGGGTCGATGCACCACCGAAGAGGGATGGTTGGATTATCCAGCCCTCCTTTGTCTGTAAGCAATCTCAACATGACTACCTTTTCTGCTACTTTCGGATGATATCCGTGGCGTAGCGCCAAAATTTTCAAGTTACTGAATCTGCTCCTGCTAGGCCATATAATACAACATGAACACTAATTTAGCAAATCAAAAAGATTTAAAGAGTGGACCGAGCGATTACTTGAGAGCCACCTTTAGCACTTCATCCATCGTCTTCACGAAGAAGAATTTGATGTCGCGTTGGATTTCTTTAGGGATATCGATAAGGTCTTTTTTGTTTTCGAACGGCGCGATAACGGTTTTGATGCCGGCCCGATGGGCGGCGAGAACTTTTTCTTTCAATCCGCCGATGCCGAGCACTTTGCCGCGCAACGTGACCTCGCCGGTCATGGCCACTTCTTTGCGGACAAGACGTTTGAGGAATAAAGAAACCAGAGTCGTGGTAATGGCGATACCCGCCGACGGACCTTCTTTTTTGACCCCGCCGGACGGCGCGTGCAGATGGATATCTTCCTTGCGCAAATCTTCCTTAACGCCATTGCGCGCGGCGTAGGCCCGGGCCCACGAGAGCGCGGCTTGAGCTGATTCTTTCATCACGATACCCAGCTGGCCCGTCAAGATTAGTTTTCCGGTGCCCGGCATACGGATGGCTTCGATGTTAATCAAGTCTCCGCCGACGGGCGTCCAGGCCAAACCGGTCGCTCGGCCGATTTCATCCTTCTGCTCGGCCACGTCGTAGGTGAATTTAATCGGGCCAAGATAGGTCTCAATGGCTTCTTTGCCGACGCTGATGGTTTTGGTCGAAGATGATTCCACCAGTTTGCGGGTAATTTTGCGGATAACAGTGGCGAGCTGGCGTTCGAGCTCGCGGACGCCGGCTTCGCGGGTGTGATTGCGGATGACGTCCATCACCGCCGAGTCTTGGAAAGTTAAACTGCGCTTTTTTAAGCCGTGGTCTTTGAAAAGCCGCGGCAAAAGGAAATTCTTGGCGATATGGAATTTCTCCTGTTCGGTGTAGCCTGGGAATTCAATAATTTCTAAGCGGTCGCGCAAGGCCGGCGGAATCGTATCGAGGCGGTTGGCTGTGGCGATGAACAATACATCGGACAAATCAAACGGCACTTCCAGATAATGATCCGAGAAGGCGTGGTTCTGTTGCGGGTCGAGAGCTTCGAGCAAAGCCGAAGACGGGTCGCCTCGGAAATCCGAACCGACTTTGTCGATTTCATCGAGCATAAAGACGGGATTTCTGACTTTGGCGGTTTGAATGCCCTGAATCAACCGGCCGGGCATGGCGCCGACATAAGTCCGGCGGTGGCCGCGGATTTCGGCTTCATCCCGCAAACCGCCCAGCGAGACGCGGGCAAATTTACGGCCGAGGGCGCGAGCGATGGACTGGCCGACCGAAGTCTTGCCCGTCCCTGGCGGACCGACCAGACAGAGAATCGGGCCCTTTAATTTGCCGACTTGTTTTTGGACGGCGAGGTATTCCAGGACGCGTTCTTTAACTTTCGGCAAACCGTAGTGGTCTTCGTTGAGGATTTTCTCGGCTTCTTTTAAATCAATTTTTTCTTTGGTTTTCTTGGCCCAGGGCAATTCACTCAATAAATCTAGGTAACTGCGGATATACGAACCTTCGGGATTGAAGGCCGGCATCTTACCCAATCGGCCCAATTCTTTGAGGGCTTTTTCTTGGACGTCTTTAGGCATGCCGGCAGACATAATCTTGGCGCGGATGGAGACCAGCTCGTCTTTCTCATCATCGACGCCGAGTTCTTTTTCGATGCTCTTTAATTGCTCGCGGAGAAATAACTCTTTCTGCATCTTGCCGATTTGTTTTTTAGTTTCTTTGACGACGCTCTTTTCGGTTTCCAGAATCTGGACTTCGCGCGAAAGATACATATTGAGCTGGCGCAAAATATCAAGCATGCTTTCCAGTTCCAGGATGCGCTGCTGATTCTCGACTTCCAAATTCAAATTTACCGTCATCAGGCTGGCGATGTGCTCGGTGTCTTTGAGCTGGGACATCATATAAATAATTTCGGGCAGGATGGTCGGGAAAGAACGGGCTTCGGAAATAACTCGAAATTGCTCAATCGCTCGGCGCAGGATAGCCTTTTCGTCCAGGCTGTCGCGGATAATCAGGGCCATCGGTTCGGCATTCACCCGCAGAAACGGCTCTTCAGACACAAAGTCAGTAATGCGCGCTCGAACGAGACCTTCAACGTCAATCTTAGAGGAACCGTCGGGCAGTTTAAAAACCGAAACAATCCGGCCGATGGTGCCAACCTCGAATAAATCATTGCGAGAAATATCGTCTTCGCTATTCTTTTGGGTTACAAAGAGAACGAGCCGGTTGTGGGCCTGGGCGAATTCCAGCGCCCCGATCGATTTCGGACGCTGAATAATAATCGGGATGACGATCTTGGGGAAGAGCACGGTATTCTTGAGGGCAATCACCGGCAATTCCTCGGGGATAATAATGTTGTTGATTTTGAATTCGGACATGGGGAAAAAGAATTAAGAAGTTAGAATTAAGAATTACGAATCAGGCCAACCAATTTATCATATTCTACACTAATTTTTAAATAAAAGCAAACAGGCCTTAATTCTTAATTCGTACTTCTTAATTCTGGTTTTCTAGTAGAAGAAGTCTTCGCGGGCGGGGGCGGTTTTGACGATTTCAAAAGCTTCTTGAGCGGTGTCGACAATGGTGTAGAGTTTCAAATCAGCCTCATCAATGGCGTGCAACTTGGTAAATATTTCTTCGGCCAGCCATTGGTGGATCGGACTCCAAAATTCTTTGCCGACCAGCACCACGGGAATTTTGTCGGATATTTTCTTGGTCTGAATGAGGGTCAGAATTTCAAAAGCTTCGTCGAGCGTGCCCAAACCGCCTGGGAAAAATACATAAGCTCGGGCGGCGTACGAAAGCATCAGTTTACGGACGAAAAAATAATGAAAAGCGGATGATTCTTTGACGTACGGATTGATGCGCTGTTCGGCCGGCAGTTTTATGTTGAGCCCTATCGAGACCCCGCCGGATTCGGTCGCGCCTTCATTGCCCGCCTGCATAATGCCAGGGCCGCCGCCGGTAACAATACCGAATCCTTCCCCAACCAGCAGTTTGCCGAGAGTGCGCGCTTCTTCGTACCATTTATCGCCGGGCTGGAACCGGGCCGAGCCGAAAAAGGTAATCGTTTTTTTGTAATCGGCCAAAAACTGCCAGCCGTCGATAAATTCGGCGATAATCCGAAAAACCCGCCAATGCAATGATGACCGAAAATCATCCGGCTCGCGGCTCGACGGCAATTTCGACGCCGGCACGTTCATATTCCCCTGGCTCGAAACCGGAGCGCTAGCTGGTTGAGTGTCTTCTGTTGGCATAGTTATATTATAGCGACTTTTATTTTATAATTCCACAGTTTGGTCGGGCGCGGGGACGAGGGCAGGCACGTGGAGGGTGGCGGTGATCAGTCCAGCCAGAGTGGCGGCGGAAGCGGTCTCGCCTTGAACGGCGAAGACTTTTTTGAGATGGCCGGCCTCGGCCCCTTGGGCCACCCAATTTAATAGCGTGGGCTGGTCGGCGTGGGCGGAATAACCGCCGATGGCTTCGACCCGGCAGCGGACGGGAATTTTTTCGTCGAAAATACTGACTTCTTTGGCGCCGTCAAAAATTTTCCGGCCGAGCGTCCCATCGGCTTGGAACCCGATAAAGAGTAGCGTGGAATTCGGATCCGAAAGATAGCGCCGTTCGTGATGGAGAATCCGTCCGCCGGCGGACATCCCCGAACCGGCGATGATCACCTTAGGCCCGATGACATTGTTAATACTCTTTGACTCTTCGCTGGTCCGACAGTAGCGCAGACCCGGGAAATTAAATAAGTCTTCGCCCGAATCAATAATGTACTTCGTCTCCTTATTAAAATATTCGGGATATTTTTGGTAAACTTCGGTTAGTTTGATGGCTAACGGCGAATCGAGAAACATCGGCACGTCCGGAATTTCTTTGCTCTTGTGCATTTCTTCTAATTCAAAAAGCAACTCTTGCGTGCGTTCCATCGCGAACGACGGAATCATCAGCGTCCCGCCTTTGAGGATGGTCTCCTTGACGATTGAGCGGAGTTTTTCTTTACGGGTCGAGCGGTCTTCGTGAATCCGGTCGCCATAGGCGGATTCGACGACGATATAATCGGCGCCGAGGGGGTACTCGAACGGCCGTAAAAGCGGGGTCGGCGGATTGCCCAGATCGCCGGAGAAATAAATCTTTTTGCCTTCGAACCGAAATTCGATAATCGCCGAACCTAGGATATGGCCCGCGTCGTGAAGCACAGCCGAAAAATCCGGACCGAGGTGAATCTCTTCGCCGTAACTCACGCCCTTGGCCAAACCTATCACGCCCTCCAAATCCTTCTGCGAGAAAAACGGCGGATGGCCTGCTCGCTTGGCTGAATCAATCATCAAAGACAAATTATCCGGCAAAGCGATAAAGGCCATGTCCAGCGTCGGCGGGGTGGCGTAAAGCGTGCCTCGGAAACCTTCGCGATACAGTTTCGGTAAGCGACCCGTGTGGTCGGCGTGGCTGTGGGATACGAACACGGCCGAAAGCTCGGCCGGATGATAGGGAAACTTCCCATAATTCTTTTCTTCAGCATCGCTCGAACCCTGGAACATTCCGCAATCAACGAGAACTTTAATATCTCCCACTTGCAAAAGGTAATTGGAACCCGTTACCGATTGCGCCCCGCCGTAAAATGTAAGTTTAGCCATGGCTTATTTATACGATTAACAAAGCGATAACGTAACCAATCAGAGTCATTGTCGCAATCGGAGGCAAGGCCGCCATGGGCTGGCGTTTGGGCTGGCTGACGAAGATAACATGGGTCAGAAGCAAGCCCAGGAGCGCGAAGCACGCCACGATAATCGCCTCCGGCAATGATTGGCGGACCAAGGAGCTCACAAAAATTACGGGCAAACCAATATCGCCCGAACCGAGAATCATAAAATCTTGGCCGATGCGATGCTTGGCTTCATGGCGGGAGGCCATAAAGTGCCGAAAACTCGAAGGGATAATCAACCCGAACACGGCCCCGGAACGAATCATGCTCTCCGCCATCCGGACCATATGCCGGGTCTTATACACGGCGATGATATCGTAAAAAGACAGCAACACTAAAGCCAGGATGCCGACCGCCGGCGTAATCATGATGCCGATTGCGGCGCCGATGCCGGCAATGGCCAGAATAATCGCTAAATCGTGCACAATCACGTTATGGACTAGAAGAAAAATCGCCAGAATAAACAAAGCGCCGATAATATCGGTCGGGAATGGCGCCATCGAGGCAATCACAATCTGGGCGCCGGAGAGGATGATAATCGAGAGAAAAATCCAAAACATCCAGCTCGCTAGCCGAGGGGTCCGGCTAATGAACCAAACGGCGGCGAGGATGAAGGCAAACCCGGCCAAGTCCCCGAGGGTGATGGAAGAGGGCTGATAAATTTCAACGCTCGAGAGCAGAAGCACATACCGATAGGCCACGAACAAACCCAGCGCGAGAGTCGCGCCGAACATCAACGCCTCTTTTAAAAAAAGACTTGGCTGGATTTTCATCCCGCACATAACAAGCACCAACTGCTTAGGCAATACAAATGTTTGTATTATCCAAGATTATCAGTGCTGCATGGTTAATATTATTTATATACAGACAGTGACATAATCGTATTGCAAGTGCTCGTTATGTGCGGGATTAGTAATTCAGCCACGGCCGATCCGGATACTGGTGAATAAAATAGTTGTAGCCTTGGCCGGGCGGGATGGCAATATTATTATCTTTAATCCACTGGGCAATCAGCTGGCGCTCGGTTGAAGACATCGATTTCACTTGAGTGGCGGACGCGTCAAGGACAATCTGGTCGGAGTCATAGTTTTTAATCGCGATAAATAAAATGCCGGCCATAAACATCGCCATCAAAGAAATAAATACCGCGCCCATTCGGGACTCGACTTGCATTGTCAGCGGATTGGTCATAATAATTTAAAAAATAAAATATACTTAACTTAGCGGACAATAATCGTGCCCGTCTGGTCGCTGTTATGGTTATTGCGGTAGCTGAATGTCCCGCGCGCCGCGAAGGTAAACGAGAAAAAGCTCCCCTGCGGGACGTCGCCGATGCTGTCAAAACCCACTAAATCATCAGATATGATTCTAATAGGGAAAATGCTGTCGTTTTTGAATCGGACCGTATCGCCGGCGTGAATACGGAGGTTGGTCGGACTGAACACGCCCGAATCGTACGAGATAGTATAGATACGAGGCTGGACTAATGGCGTCGTACTGTTATCGCCGGGCGTCGTCGGCAACGGACTGACGGCCGGCTGAAGATTGCCGAAATGGATAACCGCGAAAGCCGAGATAACCAAAAGAAGAATCACAACCAGCCAGGAGATACCTGGCGCGTGGGCGGTTCTAAACGGCGGACGATCATTCTTGCCCGCTAATTGTACTTCAACCTCTTCGGACATGGCTTAATAATAGCAAACTTTGTCTACGTAAAACAAGCTTAGCGGGTGAGGAAGCTTCGAGCAATATCCCGGTCTGACCAGGGAATCTTTTTATTGCCGGCGACGGCCATGGAAATTTCCGAGCCTTTGCCGGTCATGATTACAACATCGCCGGCTTGCGCTATTGATATGGCTTTCCCGATAGCTTCTTTGCGATCAAGGATGACTTGGAGATGCTCGTGGCGCTTAATCCCCGCTTTAATTTCTTTAATAATTTCCATCGGGCTTTCTTCGTAAGGGTCTTCGTCGGTCAAAATAATTTCATCGGCTAAGCGGTCGGCAATCGCGCCAAACTCCGGCCGTTTCCATTTATCCCGCCCGCCGCCGCACGCGCCGAGCACTACAATCAATCGCCCATTCAAAGGCTTAAGCGTTTTGTAAATTATTTCTAAAGAATCAGGCGTATGCGCGTAATCCACCACGACCGCAAACGGTTGGCGTTGCACGAATTCTAGACGGCCGGGAATCGTTTCCAATTCTGAAAGGGCTTTAGCGATAATTGGCGGCTCAACATCGTACGCCGTGGCTACCGCCCACGCGCCCAGAGCGTTGAGAATATTAAACACTCCGCCGATATTTAAATGCACTTTTTGCCCATTCACTTTAAATTCCGACTCGCTTTCGCTGGCCAATACATCAGTGGGGCGGATATCGCCTTGATTGATGCCAAAAGTAATTTTCTTATCGGCGGGGAATTTATTAAAGTCGGCAATCCGCGCGTCATCCGCGTTCAGCACATGGACATGCTTCGTGATTTTAAATAATTCCTGTTTGGCCTTGATATAATTTTCGAACGAGCCGTGATTCTCCAAATGCTCGCGATGAATATTCACGAACACGGCCGTATCAAATTTGGTCCCCAGATGCCGATACTGCTTGATACCTTCCGAGGTCACCTCCAGGACCACGAAATCACAGCCCGCCTTTTTCGCTTCGGCTAAGAATTTCTGCAACCGAAATCTCCCAGGCATCGTCTGTTTCAATGTATTCGGCCACTCTTTGTCCTTAATCTTGAATCCCAGCGAGCCGATGGCCGCCACTTTCGCGCCCGACGCTTCGAGAATCTTAGTAATCATATAGACCGTGGTCGATTTGCCCTTGGTGCCCGTCACCCCGATTAATTTCATGCCATGCGACGGAAATCCGTACCGCATCGCCCCGCCCCACGCCAACAGCCGATGATACGCCGGCTGAAAAAACTCAAACACCGACTTGGGAATAATCTTCTTCACCTGATATAAAATTTTATCCAACAATGTTTCGTGAATCATTTAAAGTATTTCTTTAAGAGGCCTAATCCTTTTTCGTGTTCCTTGAAAACTTCTCTTAAAACATAGTTTAAATTTGAACCATGAGGCACTTTACCTCTAACTTTATTACCCTTGGGTTTGATAATATTCTGGACAAGTGTTTCCACATCTTTAATAAATTTTTGCTGAATAAGAAAAATTCTGAACGAATCCCATTTCCCAGCATGATGATCCCAGCCGGTATGATGACGGACCCTCCAGTGAAGATCTCCACTTAAACCAACATAATAAAGTTTATCTCTTTTATACAAAGCGTATATACCAGATTGTCCTCTCATTATTTTTTTCAACTTATCTCTAAAAACTGGGTCATCAAGAATCTCGCTGGGTAAATTTCCAGACATGCCTTTTATGAGTGTGCCTTTCGAACTTTTAAATTTTTTATTTTTAACCATAATTCGTTTCTTGCTTTGATAAATCAAAGTATCAAAGTGGTTTGATTATTTATTTTTTAATAAATTCATCAGTAAGTGTCGGGCTGGGTACTTCTTTCCAATACTTGGCGGAGTTAATGTCTTGCTGTTTTTGCGTGTAAGCATAGTCTTCTCTAATTCTTGAACGGCTCGCTCATATCCTTTGACTTCATCATCAAGCCAGCGATGAACGCGCATGATAGTGTCAGGACCAACTTTTAGTTCTGCGATTATTTGTGCATAAGAATAGTCCTTCAGTAGATATTGAGCGATGAGAATTCTCCGCCCAATCATAATCCGTTCGCTCTCCGTCAAAAGATCCTTGAGAAGATTTTTTATTTCTTCTTTAGATTTTAAAGAAGAAATCGTCGTATACAAAGTATCTAAGTATTTTATACGTTCCTCATCACTAATTTTTCTTGATCTCAGTTTCATTATGATAAATCAAAGTATCAAAGTGTTAGTTTAAGTATACTGGTTCAGAATATTTTGCGCAATACTTTATATACCAAAAACCAGAAACGGCGGATAGGCATATCAAACGCGCCGGGATATTCGATTTGGCGGCCGCCCCAGCCGAGTTTGAAGCGGGTAACACCTGGGTACCTCTGTGCATCAATGCCCCAAAAGTCGTAATATTTCATGCCATACCCCTTCGCTGTCTTTATCAGTTCCCATTGCATTAAGTACGGCGCCATCATCGGTTTGTATTTCGGATTCCGGTCCATCGCGCCGTGCAAATAATATGCCGTATCGCCATAAGCCAGCCATATCGCGCCGGCAATCGATGTGCCTTCGTGCTCAACAAAGACAGTTTCTGCCACAATGCCAGTGGTATTGCAGAGTTTTTCGTAATATTCTTTAGAATGGGTAGAGAAATTATCGTTCTTGGCGGTGTGCTTCAATAATTTCCAAAAAGCATCGATGTCTTTGCGAAAAACAAGTTTCAAATTATTTCTCTCCGCGACTTTAATGTTGTATCGGGTCTTATGGTGCATCGCCGCCAATAATTCTTCTTCGGATTTTTCCAAATCCATAATTACCGACCGATGAGGCTGAACTTCTTTGGATGATTTTTTAAATCCGGCGCCGTAGAGCAATTCAATGGTGCTATCCTGAAGCGGTTCTATTTTTATAAAAATAGACTTTTGTTCTCGGGCCAGATTTTTTAAATATGTAATAAATTTTTCAAGTTCGTTCTTAATCCCACTACCCATTTCATCAAGTTTCAATTCCGGCCCGTGCGGAATATATAAATAATTCATCCCAAATGGCAAATCATGCTGGATGATATTGGCGATAACTTTCCCATCGTTATATGAAAAAGTCTTTCTTCCAATAGAACTTTGAAACTTTAACCACTCATCAGATTGTAGGAAAGACTTTTTCATATCAAACCGCTCCCGATTTCGCCCAAGCGAAGCTTGGCTACGAAATCGAGGATCCTCGATTTTTATTAAATATTAATTTTTCAATTGCGTTTCTACTTTTCCAGGACTTTATTTGACGTTCACGAGCTATAGCATCTCCTTCGTCTTGAAATTCTTCAACATAGGATATCTTCCACGGTCTTAAATTTTTTGTTGCAACAACATTTCCTGAATTATGTGCCTTGAGCCTCAACTTAATGTCAGAAGAATATCCTATGTAGTATCTAGAATTTCTATCAGATTTCAAGACGTAAGTATAGTACATTGAAAAAATTAATATTTTAAAAATCGGGACAGGCCTTCCGCCCAATCGATTTCTGAAATTCTAACCATGCGGCTGTTTGGAGAAATGACTTCATTTGCCTTAAAATATCACATTTTCCATAAAAAAACGAGGGCCGCGTAGCACGACCCTCTGAAGCTCGGGTTGCTTCAATGATTGCATTTGACGACTCGCCCGCCGAGTTTCGTCGCGGTCTGACACTCCGGACATTGCCCACCCGGCCACTTGGCGTGGCGTCGATCTTTCTTCCAATTGATAGCGCACCAGATCACCCAGACAAGCATCCCGAAGATATAAACGATCCACGAACCATCAATAGGTTCTGTCATGCCAATTTCTCCTTAAATTTAAAGTACCACAAACCAATATAAAAACAAGAGCGAGCGAAAGATAAACCTCAGCACGAAGTCGCGCAAACCCCGAAGCTAGGCTGATGCCGATGGTTTCGGAGGCAGAAGCCGAGGTGCTTGGTGAGGGGTTGAGCGTCTAGATAAAAACCTGCCGCAGGAGCAGGTTTATTATCGGTCGTGATGAGATTTATCTAAGCGAGCGCCTATTTCTTGCCCAAAATCTTCAGCGCCTCCCGCACCCGCTCCTGTAAGGTTTCAGCTTTGGTGTCTTTGAGAGCTTCTTTGGCTTGAGTGGCGTTGTAGCCGAGCACGAGCAAAGCTTCGGTGGCTTGTCCGTCTTGGCCGAGGTCGATGCCGGTAGTGTCGCCTTCGAGGTGATCAATTTTGCCTTTTAATTCCAGAATTAAACGTTGAGCGACTTTGGGTCCGATTTTTGAAACTCGTTTCAAATAATCGGCGTCTTGATTGATGACCGCCGCTTTCAAATGCGACGGTTCCACCGAAGATAAGATATTTTGGGCGCCCTTTGGTCCGATGCCGGACACGGTGGTAAGCAGATGAAACAGGTCCAAATCTTCTTTTTTATCAAAGCCGTACATATCAAAAGTGCCCTCGCGCATGTTCATTTGAGAGTGAATGTGGAGTTTGACTTTGCCCTCGCTTTTTGCTACAGTAGTCAGTACTCTGGGGGATAGTATCACCTTATACCCTATACCCCCCGTGTTCAAAACGACGTATTTGTCGCCTTGATGTTCAATAGTTCCTTCGAGAAAGCTAATCATGGGTAAAGAATAACAACTCGTTCATAAAAAAGAAAGGAGCCGACGTAATGCCGGCCCCAGAGACTGAGCGATTGAGCTACTCGTTTAACTTGATGATGTCGATGATTACCTGTTGAGCTGCGAAGTCAGCTCCTGCATCAATGCAGGTAAGAGCTGCGAAGACCCCGACGGCTCCCCAGGAATCACCGAAGTGATAACCTGTAGCCACCGCCACCAAGAGGCCCACCAGCCAAACGACTGCGCAACGGCTTTTCTGTGATTCTGCCACCAATCGCTTGTCATGTTTCGTCATTTGTCCCAACCCCCATTGTTTTTATGATAGCACATAAATAGCATAAAAGTCAAATGTTCAAACTTGTATCAAAATTCGAACCAACGGGCGACCAGCCGGAAGCAATCAAGAAACTCGCCAAGGGTTTAAAGACCGGCCAGAAGCGCCAGGTGCTTTTGGGTGTGACCGGTTCGGGCAAGACCTTTACGATGGCGAAAGTCATCGAGCAATACAAAAAGCCGACCTTAATTATTTCTCACAACAAGACCCTGGCCGCCCAGCTCTATAAAGAATTCAAAGAATTTTTCCCCAATAACGCCGTGCATTATTTCGTCAGCTATTATGACTACTATCAGCCCGAGGCGTATATCCCCCACAGCGACACTTATATAGAAAAGGATTCTAAAATCAACGAAGAGCTCGATCGCTTGCGCCACGCCACCACCCAAGCTCTCATGAGCCACGACGACATCATCGTGGTCGCTTCGGTTTCTTGTATCTATAACTTGGGTAATCCCGATGAGTACAAAGATTTAGGTCTGGAATTATTCGAAGGTAAGAAAATAAAGCCATCGGACTTTATCCGCGGTCTGATGCGGTTGCAATATATCCAAGACATCGAATTAAAGCGGGGCGCGTTCCGCAAAACCCCGACCGAAATTGAAATCGTCTCGCCGGCGGGGCAAGAAGTGACTAAGGTCGTGTTCAAGAACGATACCATCGTCCGCATGTATCGCGCCCTGCTCGCTGACCCCGAAGAATTAGAAACCAAATATTTAAACTACGAAAAAATCGTCCATACGATTATCTTCCCCGCCAAGTATTGGATTACGACCGACAACAAAGTCGGCTTGGCCATCGAGAATATCAAAAGTGAACTCCAACAGCACGTGAAGTATTTGAAAAAGATTGGCAAGAATCAGGAAGCCTCGCGCTTGCAAGAGAAAACTATGCGCGATATCGAAATGATGCGCCAGACCGGTTACTGCCACGGCATTGAGAATTATTCCCGCCATTTGGATTTCCGCAAGCCCGGCGAACCGGCCTTCTCGCTTTTAGACTTCTTTAAATCAAAAGGTGAATTTTTAACTATCATCGACGAGTCCCACATTACCCTGCCCCAGCTCCGCAGTATGTACAAAGGCGACCACTCGCGCAAACAGACCCTCATCGACTACGGATTTCGTCTGCCTTCGGCCATTGATAACCGGCCGCTTAAATTTGATGAATTTGAAAAACGAGTGCAAAAAGTCGTCTATGTCTCGGCCACGCCGTCCAAATTTGAAATGGACGAAGCCGGCCCGGACAATATCGCCGAACAGCTCATCCGTCCGACCGGTTTGCTCGATCCGACCGTAGAAATTGTGCCCACCAAGAACCAAGTCGAACATCTCATCGGCCGAATTAAAGAACGTATCGCCAAGAACGAACGCGTCATCGTTACGACCCTCACCAAGCGCATGGCCGAAGATTTGTCCGAGCACTTGGCCCGCAACGGCATCAAAGTCAATTATCTCCACTCGGAAATTAAAACTCTCGACCGCGTTAAGATTATCAAAGACCTGCGCTCGGGTATCCACAATGTTATCGTCGGCGTGAACTTGCTCCGCGAGGGCTTGGATCTTCCGGAAGTGTCCCTCATCGCTATCCTCGACGCCGATAAAGAAGGCTTTCTCCGCAACGCCACGACTTTGATCCAGACCATGGGCCGGGCCGCCCGCCATAAAGACGGCCATGTCATCATGTATGCCGACAAAGTCACGAAATCCATGGAAGCGTCCATCGGCGAGACCCAGCGCCGGCGCGTCAAACAGACCGCTCACAATTTAAAACACGGCATCACGCCCATCAGCATCGCTCGTTCCACCGGCGGCTTTGAAATGGCCACGGGCAAGAAACCCGAACAACACTACGGCGAAGGCGACAGCGAGATTATTTATTACGGCAACGGCACCAAACAAAAAGCCATCAAACAGCTCCAGCGCATGCTCGACACGGCCATCCGCAAATTCAACTACGAACAAGCCATCGGTATCAAAGAACAAATTAGGAAATTAAGAGATAGCTTATAAAAACAAAGTGCCCGCGGGCGGCACAGTGTTTGCTCGCCAACGGGCATTACATGATTTGAGGTTGACCGGTTCTCATTGCTTTGGCAGCGAGTGATTCCCCGAGACCCACTGCTTCTTTACCGTCCCAGACCGCACATCCTTCCGCGCCGGTCTCACAGAAAGCATTCATCTTCTTGAGAGAAAAGTGATACCCTGCATGTACCAGCTTCTCTTTCGGGTCTCCTTCGACGAATCCAACGGCCACGAAATCACCGGGGACGATTGGCTCCTCGCAGACAAAGCACGGCGTCACTTTGCCTTCCTGAATGGCTTTCCTTGCCATTCGCTTCCAGAAAAAATACGCGATGAACTTCGGCATTGATCCTCCCTTAACGAGTTTATACACCACTTATCGATTGCTTGCAAATAAATTAAACTTACTGTATTATATAGAAACAAATATGCCAATAACCAAATCAGCCAAAAAGGCCCTGCGACAAAGCAAATCCCGACGAGTCGGGAATTTGAAGCGGATTAACGGCTACAAGAACGCCGTCAAACAGTTCAACAAGCTCGTTGTTGCTGGTTCTGTGAAGGAAGCCGAAGCCATGCTCGATAAGGTCTACCAATCCCTCGACAAGGCCACCAAAGCCGGCGTCATCAAAGCCAACAAAGCCTCCCGCCTCAAATCCCACGCCATTCTCTCTCTTTCGAAGAAGGCGTAAAGTTTATCCAAGTTTTCAAATTCTCAAAAACGCGCCTAGAAGCGTTTTTGAGAATGGTTTAAAAAACTACCATATGGTAGTTTTTTAAACCATTCTGTTTTTAATCCTTGGCGACATTAAAGACAATCCCCAATCCCGCGAGCAGAGCAATCATGGCCGTCCCGCCGTAGCTGATAAATGGCAGAGGGATGCCGGTCAACGGGGCGAGGCCGGAGATGGCGGCGATATTAATGAAGGCTTGGGCCATAATCCAAATATTGATACCGCTGACAAATAAACGCCCAAATGGATCAGTCGTGGCCATGGCAATTTGGGTGAGAGTAAAACATAGGGCAATAAATAGGCCGATGGTAAATAACGCGCCAACCAAACCCAGCTCTTCGCCGATGATGGCGAAAATTGAATCCCCGACCGGCTCGGGCAAAAAACCGAACTTTTGGGTGCTATGGCCAAAGCCAACTCCAAACAAGCCCCCCGAACCAATGCCAATCATCGCCTGATTCACCTGATACGAAATCCCCCGCGGGTCGTTTTGGGGATTAAGATAAGAGCGAATCCGATCAAACCGATACGGCTGAAGAATTACCAAGAGACCGAGCACGGCCACGCCTAGGCCAAGAATCACGGCCAGATGTTTCAAATTTACGCCGGCCACGAAATACATCCCCAGCGCGATGAAGCCGACGACGATGAGCGTCCCAATGTCCGGCTGAAGAGCGAGTAACAAAGCGGCGAATCCAAGGACAATAAAAAATGGCGCCGCGCCATAGAGCCAATGGCTCGTCCGTTCATGCCGCCCGCCAAACCAGGCCGCGAGATAAATCACCAGCGAGAGTTTGAGTATTTCCGCCGGCTGAAAAATAATTCCGCCGATGCTTAGCCACCGCGTCGCGCCTTTAGTCCCGAAACCGAAATGGGACACAAACACCAGCGTCATTAAACCCAGCGCCCCCAAAAGAATAAATAACGAAAGCTTCCGCCAAAGTTTATAGTCAATCCTCGAAAGCACGTACGCCAGAAAAACCCCCGGCCCGATGCCGTAGAGCAATTGGTGAAAGAAATAATAATAGGCCGACCCGAATTTCTTCTGCGCGTCCACAATCCCCGCCGAAGACAGCACGGCCAAGCCGAAAATTATCAATACCGCTAGAATCCAAAAAAGCCTTTTCCGCATGCCAATATTGTAGCACTTTTTATTTAAATGGCGGGAGTTTGCTGTCGATGAGGAAGAGGACCAGGCCGATAATGGCGCCGATGGCGTTGATCATCCAGAAACGCATGGTGATTTGGGTTTCGGGCCAGCCCATGGCTTCGAAGGTGTGGTGAATCGGCGTCGAAGGAAATATTTTCTTCTTCCGGATTTTTTTTGAAATAGTTTGGAGAATGACCGAGCCGGACTCCATCAAAGGAATAATGGCGATAATCGGCAAGAGCAATTCAGTATTCGTGAGCAACGCCACGACCCCGACCGTAAAACCCAGGGCCATCACACCGGTATCGCCCATGAAAAACTTGGCGGGATAAATATTGAACCACAGGAATCCAATCAGCGCGCCCATAATCGCAACGAGAAAAATCGTGAGATCAAAACGGCCCTGGTCAAACGCAATCGCGGCCAGCGCGCCAAAGATAGTGAGAAACACTCCGCCCGATAAACCATCGAGGCCGTCGGTTTCATTCATTGAGAATGCTGTGGCAACCATAATAAAAATAAAATAAGGGATGTACCACCAACCAATCGTATATTCTCCCAGAAACGGCACCGTAATCGTCCGAATGTCGAGCTTAAAATAAAACCACCACGCGCCGATAGCCGCCACGCCAATAAAAAATAACAGGCGCTTGCTCAATTTTAGACCTCCGCGCTTTAAAACACCCACCATGTCATCAGCCATGCCGACCAAGCCCGCGAGAATTAAAAAGCCCAATGGGAGCAAGGTCTGGCTTCGGGAAAGAAAATTAATCCGACCCCAGATACCGCCAAATAAAGTGGCGAGTAACCAGCACCCGAGAGTGATTATCGAAACGGTCAGCCAAATCGGCAAACCGCCCATCGTCGGGGTGCCTTCTTTTTTGCGATGGAGACTATTAAAGATGGGTGTATCCGAGCGCTCAATGGCCTTGCCCGGTTTAAAGCGAGTGAACAAAACCTTAGTCCAGAAGTGGGTGATGATGAGATTTAAAAAGAAGGCCGTCGTGGCAATCACAAACAGCCGGACGACGTTAAATATATTGAGGCTTTCGAGAGGAATCGTCATCCCGCACATAACAAGCACCGACTGCTTTAGCAATACGATTGTTCGTATTAACCAAGCTTATCAGTACTGTATGATTAATTATTATTAAATATGCATAGTCCCGCAGTAGTATTGCCAGTGCTTGTTATGTGCGGGATTATTGCCAGCGATAGGCCTGCTTGGCCCAAGAAATTAAGTTTTTCATGTCGCCGAAGCGGTCGTGGGAACCAAGAATAATGGCGATGATGCGATCGCTTTGATTCGGCGCGTCTACAATCAGAATCATACACCCGAGAGCGCTGTCTGTATACCCGGTTTTTCCACCGACAATATCCGAAAGGACGCCTAAAAGCTGATCCGTGCTCTTGATTTCGTGGGAGATTTTACCGTCCGCCGAGACAATCGTCGCGCTGGATTGGCGGGAAAAACTCCAGAGGGCATCGTAGCGCAAGGCGTAAGCCACACCCTTTACCAGGTCGCTCGCTGTCGAGTAGCCCAGGTCGTTCAGCCCGGCCGGATCGACAAAGTGGGTGTCGTGCATCCCCAACGCGGTCGCCTTAGCGTTCATCTCCGCCACCAAGTCAATACTATGGCTCGCGGCATAGTCGCGCAGGGCGTAAGCGGCGTCGTTGGACGACTCGATGAACATCATCTGCATTAAATCATGCACTGAAAGCGTTTCGCCGGCGTAGAGGTCTTTGCGCTGGCCGTCGACCTCGACTGCCGAAGACTGAACCGTGACGATATCGTTGGGACTGAATTTTTCCCAGACCACGACCGCGTTCATGACTTTGGTCAGCGAAGCGATGGATAATTTATCTTTGATATTTTTCTCAAAAAGATTGCGGTCGGATTTCACGTCATAGAGGATCGCGGACTTCGCGTCCAAAGGAACTTCATTCGCCGAGGTATCGAGAATGGGCAAATAACTGATGGGCTGGGACGGAAAAATAAAAGCCTGATTGTCGTGAAATACCGCGCTCGGCCCATCCAGCGGCGTGCGATAAATCGTAATAAAAAAATAGGCGTTCGCTAACACCAAGATTGCGACGACTATTGTCAGGCCGGCCAACTTTCGATCCATGCTTAATTAAAATTAAGGAGTTAATCTATTAAGGTCGCGAGGGAAGAGTATCGCCTCTTTGACATTGTTTAAGCCGATAGTTTTTTCTACAAACCGATCGATACCAAAACCGCAACCGCCATGAGCTGGAAGGCCAAATTTAAAAGCCTGCAGATAGTATTTATATCCTGGGTGTTCCGGGTCAAGCCCAGCTTTAACCATTTGCTCGACAAGCTTTTTGTAATTATTTTCTCGCTGCGGGCATGTGGCAATCTCAATCCCGCGAAATAACAAATCCGCCCACATGACCGTCGATGGGTCGGCCGGATTTATTTTATGATAAAATTTCATGGCTTGGACTGGGAATTCGGTCACAAAAACCGCCTCGCATCCTTTTTCTTTTTTTGCGTGTTCACAAATCCATTTTTCCTCGTCAGGCACGAGATCTTTTTCATGCTCTGTACTTTTCCCTGTCGCTTTTGAATACATCTCATGAACCTGCGCCACTGTGAATATTGGAAATTTATTTTTTAAAACTAACTGCGGAGCATTTAGACTTTTTAATTCATCCTTAAACTCTTCATAAGCGCTAGTGAGGGCGTGATAAGTCATGTCTTGAACCATATCAAGAACATCCTGGTGTCCAGAAATAAAGCCCATCTCAATATCAAGCATGGTCACTTCGGACACATGGCGCGTGGTGGCGCTTGTCTCGGCGCGGTAAGCCGGCGCGATTTCAAAAACCCGCTCAAAGACGCCGACCATAATTTGCTTGTAAAATTGGGGGCTCTGGGCGAGGACGGCCTCTTTTCCAAAATAATCAACCTTGAATACTTCTGCTCCGCCTTCTGTCGCGCCGGCAAGAATTTTAGGGGTATTTATTTCTATAAACTCGTTCTTATTTAGAAAATCTCGAATATAACGCTCTAGTCCCGCCCGTATCTTAAAAATTTTACCTTCTTGGACATTCCGCAATCCTATCACTCGATATTCAAAAAGAGTATCGAGATTTTCCGAATCATGGCTTAAGGGCTTGTCAATCTCAATTGGCGGCACTTCTGTCACGGGCATATCAATTGTAATTTTAGGATTATGAATCTCTACTCCATTAGGGGCTCTTTTCTCTTCAACTACCATCCCCAAAACGGTCAGGACTGTACCCTGGTGCAAGCCTTTTAATTTTTCAGTTTCGCTAGATTTATCATCCAATATCTGGGTTAGGCCATGCCGATCTCGTAAAACCAAAAAGGTCATCCCGCCAAGTTCGCGTTTCTTATAAAGCCAGCCCTCAAGCTTTATTTTCTTGCCTATAAAATCCTTGAGCTGTGATGATAGTATTCTCTCCTGCATTTATGCATCTTAACACAAAAATCCGCCCAAACAAGACGGATTTTGTGGGTTAATCCTTATCGTCCTCTAGGTGCCCTTTTTGTGGCCGGCCTGCTTGTGAAGCTTCATCACTGTGCGGGCGGCGACTTCGGTGGACCGCTTGCCGTAAATTTTTGATTTTTCCATACTCTTCTTGATGGCCTCGTACTGGCGCTGTTCCTTGGGACCGACTCCGCGTAAGTGTTTTCCTTTTGGCATGGGATTGAGGTTAAATTTATTGATTTAATTATACTCTTTATTTTTTAAAGTACGCCAGAGAATAATTGATTGGAGGCAATAATCATGGTATATTATAGCCTACCATGCGCCCGTAGCTCAGTTGGTAGAGCAGCTCCCTTTTAAGGAGACGGTCATAGGTTCGAATCCTATCGGGCGCACTAAGAAATACTCTGTTTGATAAGTTTGTGAATCTTCGAAGCGTTGTTGTAGACAATGCGTCGGTCGCCGAGAATGGCAACGCGGAGGGCCAGATAGCCGTTCAGTTCGCCGCTCATGCCCGCGAAGTATTCGGGCTGGCTTTTTTGGAGCGAGAGGATTTTGCCTTCGTCGTGGTACGAAATATCTTCAGGGATGAATCGGCGTGTTGATAATGTCGGAACCGCAAATACGGTATGAGCCGGAATATCGATAGCTTGAGCAATTTTTTCTTCGAGAACCTCAAGGGCTTGAGGCGAAGAATGTTTTATAATTTTATTGAAGAATTCTTTGGTCTCGCCAATGACTTTAATCTCCTTGCCCGCGAGACGCTCGCGAAATTGCGAGGTCTCAATCCGAAAGACCAAGCCCGTGCTGGGGAGATTGCGTTGCATGTAAGCCGTATACAAAAACTTCAAGCGTTCATCGGAATCCATATATATCTTAGCCAGGAGCTCGTGGTCGTTGAGCGTCCAGAGTTCGAGCGGATTGACACGGTGAATCGAAAGCCAGAGCATAATCATCTTCTGCAAAAACCTTTGGGCAATCAGCGAGGACTTGTGGAGATGGACTTCTTTGTACATATACAGATAGAGGCGCTGAATTTGTTTGGCCGATTCCAGAGACTTCTTATCGATTACCATTTCCCCTTTCAGGTACGTCAGATAATTAAATACGCTTTCCAAATCCGGGCGCTGCCCGAAACCGGTGTGAAACACGTCCCGCTCAAGATAGTCGAGCTTATCCATGCCCAAATTTTTGTCCATGATGATTTTGGAAAGCGGGCTCTTGTGGGTGAATAGTTTTTTAATAAACGGCGCATCTCCGCCGGATTTTACAATTTCTTTTTTCATTTCGTCGATAATCTTCGCGCCGTTCTTGTCATGATTGTACGGCGTAAGCTCTTCAATCAAATGCGAGAATGGGCCGTGGCCGATATCGTGAAGCAGACCGAAGAGCGGAACGTTTTTGGCCTCAAAGCTCGTGAGAAATCCCTCCTCCAGCATTTTCGCGCAGAAACGCTTGGCTTTGCTGTACACGCCCAGCGCGTGCTCGAAGCGATTGTGCGACGCCCCAGGAAAAATAAAAATAGTCGTCCCGAGCTGGGAAACGTGCCGAAGCCGCTCAAACCTCGGATGATTGATAATCACCTCAATCGGCCGAATATCAATCGATTCCCCCGGCGGAATCCGAATATATTTTTTGTAGTATTTAGATGCCATGTCCAAAAGCTACCATATTCCATAAAAAACAAAAGCCGTCCGTGAGAAACGAACGGCTTTGAACAACGGAAGAGACTATTTGGAACCGAGCGCTTCTTCGAGAATCCTCTTCAGTTCGGCGGTATCGATTTTTTTCTTGGGTCCGCGAGAATCGTTTTGGTTGGCCAATTTGTTTTTGGATTTCTGGCTGCGAAAATCAACGGTCGTAGCGACAGGGTTGCCATCCACGAGAGAATCAAGAGAGACGGCGGGTTTGGCTTCGTCTTTGGGTGGGGCGGGGGGGCGGGACAGCGGTTGCTGGAACCGAGGCGGATTATTAAGAGCTCGAGGACCCGTCTGCTGACGAGGCGGCCGAGAGCCTTGATAGCCACCGCGTGACGGACCGTAATCTCCCGGCGGACGGCGGTCACGGGGCGGCGAGGCCGGTTCAATCGGGGTCGCCCACTGGGCGACGTCTTTCTCTACGTCGTCTCGGTCGGAGGCATAGTGCGCGCGCGAATAGGCGATGACTTCGTCCTGGTGGGATTCTTCCATCGCCGTCAAGGAATCGCTGGTCCGGGCGGAAAAACCTTTGGACGTAATGCCGTCAACCATCAATTTAATGTACATCTCGCGCTTGCCGAGGTTGACGATATCGGCGGCCATGAAATCCGGCGCGTACCATTTTTCCAAAAACTCGGCGTCTTCCGCGCCGACCCGGAAAGTCACCAGCGTGCCGACGTTGCCGAAGACAGCATCCCGGACCTCTTCTTCCATTTGGGTGATGTACTGGTGAGCCACGACCAGATTCAAGTGGTATTTGCGGGCTTCCGATAGAATATTAGCGAACGATTCGGTCGCAAAATTCTGAAACTCGTCGACGTAGAGGTAGAAATCGCGGCGTTCCGGTTCCGGCGTATCGACGCGGGACATGGCGGCCAGCTGAATCTTGGTAATCAGCAAGGCGCCGAGGAGGCGCGAGGCGTCCTCGCCGATGGCGCCTTTGGATAAGTTGACGATGAGAATCTTGCCCTCATCCATGATTTTGCGGATATCGAGCTTGGAATGAACCTGGCCGATGATATTGCGGATGACGTTGTTGGATGAGAATTGGCCGACTTTGTTTTGAATAGCGGCCGTCGCTTCGCTCGCGAATTTATCCGAGTACTTCGCGAATTCTTCGGTCCAGAAGGCTTTGACAATCGGGTCTTTCAAATTATCGACGACTTTCCTGCGATATTCTTTGGACGCCATCAAGCGGTTAATCCCCAAAAGGGTCGAGTCCGGATATTCAAGCAAAGCGAGAATCGTATTGTTTAAAATGTATTCCATTCGGCCGGACCAGGCCTCCACGCCCCAGAGTTTTTTAAACACGCCCAAAAGTCCCGACGCAATCAAGTGGCGATATTCGTATTCGACTTTTTCCAGCACGTTAAACGCAATCGGATTGGTCAGGTCGCTCGGGTCAAAATAGATGACGTCCTTGATGCGGTGCTCGGGTATAAAATTAATCAAAGCTTGAGCCCCGTCGCCGTGGGGATCAAAATAAGCCAGCCCGCGGCCCTCTTCGATATCCTGGATGGCCATGTTTTTCAAAAACTCGGACTTGCCCATGCCGGTCGAACCGACCACGTACATGTGCCGGCGCCGGTCGTCGGTCTTAATGCCAAAACGCTTCTTCTCGTTTCGGAAGTTTGTCTCGCCCAGAATAAGAATTTGATTGTCCGTTGGTAATGCCATGGTTAAACAGTTGGAATTCCGGCCGGGGCTTCGCCTTTCTTGGTTTCGATGCGGGGCAAGGATGGCGTCTTCACGCCGACGTCGGGCACATGAAATATGGTCGTCAATTCTTCGGTATTCAAAACCAAAGGCTTATCGGGGAAGGCGCGTTCTCGATAGCGTTTATATATTTTTTTCTTATTTTTTAAGGCTCGAACGGCTTTATTGAAGCCCTTGGTGATATCAGTCGAAATGCCCGGCTTGAAACCATTGAGAGCCTGAGTGGCGAATTGTTTGAACGCGCCGGCGACACTGCGCATCCGACCGTCGTCATATTTATCGAGCGGAGCGATATAAACCATCCGAATGCCGGCTTCAAAGGCTAGTTTGGCCGTGCCTTTTTCAATTGTTTTAACTATCTCCTGAATGCCAGGGTTGAGTTGATTGAATGGTTTGTCTTCTTTCTTTTTTTCTTCCTTTTTATCTTTTGGTTCGGCCGGCTCATAAATCGCGCCGGCGACGGAGCGGGCGCCGCCCTCAATGCCGGCAAAGACCGAATCGGCAAAATTTGTCTTTTTCTTTTCTTCTCGGCCCATCAGCTTGTCCACGGCCGGCTGGCCCTTTTTAACCCAGGCGTCCCCGGTCGAGCGGGCCAAAATCTGGATTCCGAAAAATTCCGAGAGACCCAGCGCGCCCAAAGTCTCGGCAATCGGGGCCAAAGGGTCAATCCGGCGGACGTCGTCTTTACCGGCGCCTTCTTCCTCAAATTCCGGATAGGTCTTGATGGGGAAAATATCTTCTTTGATGAAGACCAATTCGAGGGCGTTGACATTGACCTCGCCGTAAGACAGCGCGGCCGGAAAACGCGACATGTAATCCGCCACTGGCGTTAATTCCGATTCGGGATATTGGGCGTAAACCTGGGCTTCGACCAAACTTTTATACTTCTCGATGGCTCGAATGTAAAAATGAATCTCTCCGCCCGAACCGACCATTTCCAGCGCGAGCCAGTCCGGCACCTTGCCTTTAAAGAAGGCGTCCCGCCATTTTTTATATTTTTCCCAGAGATTTTTGGCGGGCGACGATTGCCCGACGACGTGAAAGCCGGCGAAAATCTGCTCCATCGCCTTTAAGCTCTTATGGGCGTCAATGGGAATCTTGAGCTCATAAGTAATCCACTTCAATCCGGCCTTGTAGACTTTTTTATTGTATTCCTTAAGCGCTTCCGCGTAGACGAAAATGAGGATGATGGGCGCCCAAAGCCACCAGTAGGCAAACATGAAACCCAAAGCCGTCCAAGTCGAGCCCAGGGTGTTTAGGATTGGATCCATCCCGCACTTAACGAGCATCTGGCTTCTAGTCTCGCTCATCGTCTATGACGATATGCGCGCCAATGCTTATTATATTATATACAATATCTGGATACGCCATCACTTTAGAGACTAATGCTCGCTTAAGTGCGGGATCCATTATGCTATTAGTATACTCCTTCCTAACATTACATCAAAAGAGGCCTGGCGGGCCTCTTTTGATGTGGAAGTTATTTCTTGAGATTATAGGTGCCGTCAGGATTCTTCGTAAAAGTTTTGGAATCCTGAAGATTGAGCAAGATGGTATTTTCTTTGACCATGCGGGCGTCTTTGACTTTGGCCATCAGCGCGGCTTTCGCGAGAGGCTTATTCGAGGATTTGAGAATATCGACGAGCACGTCTTTGACGGTCCCGGCGCGATAACCCCATTCGGATAAGGCGTACATTCCGCGGCCGACGAGGATAAAGCGGTCGTCTTTGATTAATTCATTATGGACGGTCTGGATGTTGGCTTTCTTATTATTGAAGCCGGAGGCGTTAATCAGGGACGCGATATCGCTGAAGTGCTGGGGCTTGGTGGATTTCTTAAGGACCAAGAAGGCTTTATCGCGGACGCCCTTGGGTTTGATTTCGGACCAGGAAGCCAAGCCGACTTCGTTGAAGATATTAGTGCCTAGATTCTTAGAAACGGCCATCACGAGATTAATGTCGGCTTCTGACAGCGGCTTCCCGCTCGTCGAAAAACTCGGCACGGCGTGTTTCTGGGCCAAGAAAGCAAAATCGGAATTAGAAACGACGCGGCCGGCTTTTTCCAGAACTTTGATTAAAGAATCGGTCGTCGCGGTGAAGGAAGCCAGGGTCGCGTTATCGACGGCCCAGAAAGAATTGAAATCATCGTTCTCCGGAGAACGGGCCAGCTCGTTGCTCAAGGTTAAAAGAAAGACCAGCGAACTGTTATTGATACTGTCGCTATCGCTGCCGCTGAAAGATTTGAAAAGGTCGCGCTCTTTGATGACGCCGCCGCGTTCATTCAAAATATCGCGGGCCAAAACGATGTAGCGCTTCACGTCCGGATGGCCGGCGGCGGCGAGACGGAGCTGGGCCAGGGTTGATTCCTCAATCTGGCGGACGCGTTCGCGGGTAATGCTGTAGGAAGCGCCGATGGACTCCAGGGTTTCTTTCTGGCCTGTTTTCAAGCCAAAACGGCGGGAGATGATGTCCTTATTGCGAGCCGAGGTGTTCTTAAGCAAATCGGCGACGGTTTTTTTGATATTGACTGATGTATTGGTGGCCATAATTGGTTCTATCCCTAGGTTTTCGACGCCTTAAGATATGATTAATGAATTATATAACATTTATAAAAATACGTCAACTACCTTATCCACTTTAGCCCTGTTTGGTCCACCAGACCAATAACGGCGCAGCCACGAAAATCGATGAATACGCGCCCAAGAAAATACCAATAATCAGAGCCAAAGAAAAGTACTTAATGCTTTCCCCGCCAAAAAAGTAAATCGCGAACAGCGACAGAAGCACGGTGAAAACGGTATTCAAGGAACGGGCCAAAGTCTGCATGACACTGCGATGCACCAGCGCGCCGAATTGGGCTTTGCTCCCCCCGCGGATGATATTTTCCCGAACGCGGTCGAAAATCACGACGGTATCCGACACCGAGTAGCCGAGAATCGTCAGGGCCGCGGCCACGAACACGCCCGTAATTTCAATGCCGTAGAAATGCCCCAGCACCGCGAACACGCCCACCGGAATCGAGACGTCGTGGACGAGCGCGATAATCGCCGCCAGACCCATCGCCCAGGGCGAGGTCGTTCGGCCGATCTTTCTAAAGACAAAAGCAATGTACAAGATAACAAAGAAAAGGACAAGGAGAATGGCGATGATACTTTTTTGTTTTAATTCATTGCCGAGAACCGGCCCGACCGAGCTGAACTGTTTTTCCTGCAAGCCCGCGCTGGGAAAGGCGGCCGTAAGGGCTGTGAGCGCGTCTTGGTGCTGAACTTCGGTTAATTCATGGGCTCGGACAATCAAGCCCGCGTCCCCTTCGGAGCTTAATTCGACATCGCCAATTTTGGGCGTTAGGACTTTTTGAATCTGAACGATATCCGGCCGTTTATTAAAGCTTAATTCAAGGACGCTCCCGCCTTTGAAATCGACGCCCAATTTCAAACCGAAGACGCCGACGGCGATAATCGACAACACGACCAGGGAGATCGAGAACCAGAACATTAATTTGTAGACTTTTGGAAGCATTGTAAATTTTACCGGAATAGCCATTGCTTGCGCTCGAACCATTTGGTGGCAACCAGATTCAAGAACGTGCGGGTCACCATCGTGGCGGTGAACAGACTGGTCAGGACGCCGATGCCGAGAGTCAGGGCAAAACCTTTGACGATTGAGCTCGTGGTCGCGTAGAGCACCACCGCGCCGATGAGCGTCGTCACGTGGCTGTCCCGAACCGACAACCAGGCGCGCGAAAAGCCCTCGTGCATGGCCACGTGCAAGGACTTGCCTCCGGCGAGTTCTTCTTTCATGCGCGCGAAAATCAGAATATTGGCGTCTACCGCCATCCCCAGCGACAGAATAAATCCGGCGATGCCGGCCAGGGTCAGCGTGACGGGAATTAATTTATACAAAGAAAGTACAATCAGGACATAGATAAGCAAAGCTATAACCGAAATGACCCCCGGCAAACGATAAAATAAGATCATAAAAAGTGCCACGAAAATCAAGCCGTAGACGCCGGCTTTCAAACTGCGAGCCAAAGAATCCTGACCGAGACTGGCGCCAATCGTCTGCTGGCTGACCAACGCAATCGGCACCGGCAGAGCGCCGGAATTCAAGCGCTCGACCAGGGTCTTAGCTTCGTCGGGCGTGAAGTTGCCGCTGATAACGGCGTGACCGTCGGTAATGGCGCTCTGGACGGTCGGGGTTGAGATGGGCAGGCCATCCAGATAAATCGCGACGGTCTTACCCAGGTTGGCTTGGGTAATCTCGCCGAATAGTTTGGCGCCTTGCGCGTTTAGTTCCAGACTGACTTGGGGAGACAGAGATTGATTATTAAAAGATACTTGGGCAGTACTTAAACCGGAACCGTTCAAACCCGAAGACTGATAGCATGGGTCAACTTTAAAGGCGAGCAGGAATTGATTTAAAGTCGCGGCATTCGCCGGCGCGCAGAGAACCGCCGCGGTCAGGCCTTGAGCCTTGGCCCCGAGCACTTGCTTGATAATGGCGTCGCCTTGGGCGGTCGGGAGGATGGTTTTAAATTCGAGGAATGGCGTCTGACCAATCAACTGAATGGCTTGGTTCACGTCATGGATGCCGGCCAAATCGACAATTAAACGATCAGTGCCCGAAATCTGAACCACGGGCTCCGAAACGCCGAATAAATTCACCCGCCGCTCGACGACGTCGCGCACGCCCTGCATCGCGTCGCCCGCCGAACCGGCTACCTTGGAAAGATCAGCCTGATAAATAAGATGCGTACCGCCCAAAAGATCCAAACCCAAATGAAAAGCGGGCGCGGAAATATTAACTTTCGGGATGTGGAGTTTTTGAGCCGCTTTGTTTATCCATTGCGGGGCCACAAAAGCCAAAAGAAGAAGTGAACCGAGAATAGTTGCGATTAGGAATAAATTTTTCCGCATATTTATAGTAGATAAGATTTAACATGCCGAGTAGTGTAAGTCAAGCGTTTGCTAAATTGCCGAAGGCAACTTGACTTTCTACTACTCGGGCATAGTGGATTTTTTATGTCAATCACTCTCGCTTAATTTTTCCATTCTTTACATGATTAGCCATCTATTGTATACTACTTGCATGGGTAGGGAGGCCCTTTGCACAATGGCCATCGGGACTCTTAAAAAAGATAGGCCACAAAAAGAACCGCCACATTCGAAACCGCCAAAGAAGAGAAAAATCTTGCGCCGATACATCGGCGCGTGGAAAGTGAGATTCAGTTGCGGTGAGACCGACTATCATCCGGAGGCGGCATCAAATCAAATCGGTGAACTGGCTTGTAATGTTCATCGGCTCAGCCACCCACGCTGTCACCCGACATACTTCACTCGCAGATTCAGCCAGTAACGCCCGCGACGGCGCGCACCAAACGAGGTGCCCGTCGGACGCGGGCACTTTGTTTTTATCTGTGCTCAAAAGTGTCCGTACGGACACTTTTGAGCACAGATCAATCGAGAGATTCTTTTTCTTTACTTATTTACTTAAATATTGTATAGTATTCTATGGCTCAGGGAGGCCTAAGGTATGACTAGACAGGAGCTCTTAGACAAGGTGACCCCAAAACGGACAATCCCGTTTTTTGGGACTCTCGACAACGATCTCTACGTGGTAGTCCGTAATGCCATCATGGCGATGGACGCGGAAACAACGGCGCCGATTACGATCGTCTTCGACAGCCTGGGTGGAGGCGCTTTCATGTCTTTTCAAGTCGGAGACATACTCAGGATGACCAAGTCAGAGGTTATCGGAATTGCCCTTCAGGCAAATTCAGCCGCCCTGACTGTATTGCAATACTGCGACCGACGGATACTGGTTCCCTCGGGGAGTGTCCTTATTCATTCCGCGCAGGCCAGATCAGAAGACCTAGCGGGCTACAAACATGACGAGTACTGGCGGAGTAGAATGGAGTTGATAGATGCCAACCTCACTCACTACGACCGTAAGCTCCAAAAACTGTTTTCGGAGCGGACGGGAGCGAGTCAAGAGCGAATCCTGGAACTCATGAAGCGGGGCGACAATCTCAGTTGGCCCATCTTCGCCGAAGAAGCGCTGGAGCTGAAGTTCGTCGACTCGATTCTTCCGGCAGACTACAAGCTCTTCTTTCCGCCGGCATTCCCGAAACCAGCAACACCGGCCGAAGAAAAGAAAGAACTCTAGCCCGCGACGGCGCGCACGACAAAAAGTGCCCGCGACGTCTGCGGGCCCTTTTTTTAATCGTCGAGCGACTCTTTTTCTTTCAGCTTGGAGGGCTTTTGATCGGCCAGCCAATCTTTGATGCGCATCGTGGCGCGGACGTCGTCTTCGTTGTAGCGGAGGATTTTTTTGATGATAGCCGGGTCCCCTTTTTCGAGCCATTCTTTGTACCAGAGAATAGATTCAGCCCCGCCGGCGTGCGGGTCGTCCCATTTGTAATTCAAATACGCGCCCACGTCTTTTAATGAATAAAAATAAATCGGCAGGACGGCCGAATCGACGAGTTTGGTGTGCAGGTCAATCGTGTTCTCCCTGAATTTTTCTAAGAGGCTAGTCGGCGCGCCGTAGCGAGTCGCGAGGCGTTCGAAGACCTGGCGCTCAAAGAAAGCATAATGATAAATCACGAAATCTTCGAGCGAAGCCAGATAATCTAAAAACTCCAGCCATGCTTTCGGCTCTTCTTCTTTGCTCTTGGCCAGACAGTATTTATACTCGACGGTGTCCTTCTGCGTGTCTTTCACTAAAAATCCCAGTAAGTAATCAACGCCGTTGAGCGGGTCGGATTCGATATCAAAATAAACTTCATAGCGGACGGCGGGGAAATTCGGCTTGCGCGTAATCATGGGCTGGCCGTTGGTCAGCACTTTAGCCTGATTCGAGAATCGGACAATTTTGTCGAACGGCCAATCTTCGAGTTTTTCTTGAAGCTCGCTCGGTTCGGCTGAAGCCAAAGCGTCCACGGTTTTGATGCCAATTTCGTAGAGTCGGCGCTGATCGGCTTGGCTGATACGGTAAATCAGCGAGACGTCGTTACAGCCCTGCGTCTCGGCCACGCACAATGAGTACCACGGCGTGCGCTTGCAGCCGGCTTTCAAAAACGGCGCGGGCTTTTCGCCGTTCAGGATTTTTTCGATTTGCTGGCGCGTGAGATGGAATTGGTCGATATATTCGGCGATAGTAAATCCGACTTCGTGGCCCTGCGCGTCGATGATATACGCCTGCTCGGGCCGAACGCCCTGGATGCGCTCAAGAATTAAACTATAAAAAATTAATTGAAACTTGTACTCATCGCGCATGTCGAGCGAATTCTGGGCGTCATAGACGACATAGTAGTGGTCGCCGAACACGGAGTGTTCGTCCCGACCGGAGCGTCGGGACAGTTCCGCTACTGGCCGAGCCTCGAGGAAATCGGGCATACCCACCCAGTCTTCGGACATCAGCACGCCATGATAGATATTCTTGCCTTGCTTCATCAGCTCGACTGTGGCAATGAAGGCTTCGTCTAGGTCTTTAAATAAATCCGGATTAATCTGCTCGAATTTTTTGTGAGCGGCCAGACCCTTGTCCACGTCCATCATCTTGCCCTTATAAATCATATCCAACAGCGGCGGCACCTCCCGCTTATACTGCCCATCCCCATAAATGTCATACCAAATCCAATGCGGACACTGAAAAAATTTATAAAAATAATCTCCGTAGAGTTTGGATTTAGAATCCATATTTTTTATTAAAATCAGCCATAGCAATCATAGCAAACTGATCAAAATAAGATTGTAAAGAATTTAAATCGCTCTGATATTTAGTCCCGCCAGTCACCGCGTCTAGGAATACGTCCTGGGCCCGGGCGATTTCTTGCCGACGGCCATGCCATCTCTTGTCGACCAACGTCAAATAGAATAGCTCCAGTGCTCGCTCAATCGCGGCCTGAAAGCGTTTTTTATCCTTCCCCTGCGCTTTCGCCGCCCGAGACACCTCGCTTCCGATATTCCCCATCTGTTCGGCCAATGAAAACTTAAACCATCGACCTGCTGCGGCTTCTTTGTGTATAAAACTATTTGAGGCAAGCTGCTCTTCCATAATCTTTTTTAACTCGGCTCGAGTGATTGGTTCTTTGATAATTACAATATCCATATTTCTAGTATATGTCATTTTTATGAAAATTAAAAAAGGGTCAGGGGACACATACGTTCCCCCGCCCTTGTGTGCTAGCCGGCCTTGCCGGCGCCGACTACTTCTTCCGACCGGCCTTCTTCGCCTTGCGCCGCTCGGCCCAGAGCTTCCTCATCCGAACGGAGATGGCCTTGCGGGCCGACGCGGACAAACGGCGCTTCCGAGGCTTGGGTGGCAAGCCAGGTTTTGGCGACAATTGGCGCACGGTATTTTTTGCCACTTGGGCAGACCATCCTAGATCACGAAAATACTTGATGACGTTACTGTCCGTCTGGCCAGTCGGAATCTTCAGAAAGGCCGAGGACAAGCGCGCCGCCTCTTCATCCGACATCGACTTGATCCGCTGCTCTTCGGCGGTGGCGTTAGATCTGACCAGCCGGATAGCGGCGGACCAAGCCAGGTCGGCAATCGTCTCATATTTCTTCTTCATCTTTTTCCATGCTCCTTGTAAAAGTAACTGTGAATTATGATTATAGTAGATATTCATAACATGTCAATGATTTTTTGAAAATAAAAACGGGGCCCCCACAGGCAGGGCCCCGACTTTCCTGTTGACTTGTCGACGCCGGCGTCGTTGTTCTACTGCTTCAATGCAACGCGCGTCGGCGTGTTCGTGGCGATCTGCATCGCTTGGCGCTGCGCGCCGATCTGCTTCTGTAACTCGGCGACGAATGCCTTCGCGGCTTCGTTGATCAGATACTTGTCGTCGTTCAGCGCGAGCGGCTGAATGATGCTCCTCGCGCCGCCGGACTTGACCGCGATGCTGTATGAAATCTTGTCGGCCTGGAACAGTCGCGCCGTAATCGTCAGGGCGCGCATCTTGCCGACCTCCGACTCTGTCCACGTCGTCGTGATCTCCATCATCATGCCGTCGGTCTTCACGAGCATGCCCTGGTTGAACAGCGCTCCTTCGATGACGCCCTGCGTGTAGGCGAGGCGCGTCACGTCGGTGTCGCCCGCGACCTTGATGGCCTTGACCTTGAACGGCGTGATGTTACCGGCGGCGTGGGCGGGCGAGCTGAAGGACAAGATGGCAATCGCCAAAGCGATTGCAGTTCCCGAAAACAGTTTGCGCATGCAGACTCTCCTCTTCGAAGAAACGGGTGAATGAAAGGTACTAGTTGACGGATGCCATTCTAGCACCCTATGAAAAATTAGTCAATAACTTCCCTTTTATCTATATTTTTAGGCACCGAAAAGTACTTGCTGGCTTGTTGAACATAAATGCAGTGAGGGCAAGGGAGGATGACTTCGGGCGGGGTGTCGAGGCGGGCGATGGCGACGGCTTGTTCAAAGACATTGGCGACCCAGGACTTATCGGCGCGGACGGCTTTGAGAGATTCGATAAACGGCAAAGCGTTTTGAAATCCCCCGCCGGTCTTATCGACTTGGTAAAAGACGAAGTAGGCTTCGGTATGAGTTTTAAATCCGTTGCGGTCGAGGAGGTAGGTGTAAATATCCATCTGCTTCTGATAATCATCATAAATTTTAATCTCGCGGGAACCGGAAGATTTGTAATCAATGACCGCGAGCGAACCATCGGCTAATTGCAGAACATCGTCCACCGCACCATAGAGCAGAGCGTTTAAATCCTCGTCGAAATACTGGACACCTTTGAAGTTGTTGCGCCAATCAGTCAATTCGGGGCCATTATAGAGCTTGGCGTCGCCGGCCAGGTGCCGGGCCAACACGGGCGGGAGCGTCCCCTGCTGGCGGTATTTATCAAATTCCTGCTTCACCAAAAAATCCACCGCCGATGACAGCGTGTAGGGAAAACTCGGCGGCCGTTTAATCTTGTGATGGACATCCAGCCAAAAGCACCTCGGACAATCCTGAAATAACTTCAGTCCCGACCTCGAAATCTTTAGTGATGAAAATTTTGCGGGCATTGACCCATAATACCTTTTAATGTTAAAAACCCGCAAGGAGGATTGCTGTGCCCATAGAGAAGACGGAGCTACTGGTCGATCCAGCGAACCTGCCAAGCATGGTCAAATGGACCAGTGGCAATATCACAGAAACGGTCTGCTGGAGACATTTTCAGGGAAATTTTGCAGAGGACCCCACCAAGCCCGGCCGTTGGGTCTTCCGATATCAGTACCTTGAAAAGGTTGAGCCCGTCGATGACCCTGCGGCCAAGTGTTGGGACTGCACGCACTAAACCTGACCGAGATCCGACTGAAGAGTCTGGCTTCGGCCAGGTTCTTCTATTTTTTACTTCTGAGCCACTTCTTATAATTCTCCGCCATATCTTCAAAACTCTTTTTATTATCAGAGATAACTTTTTTGCCGTCTACCATTCTAATAGTAGCATTTAAATCTATTGGGCCTTTCTGTAATGGCACAGTTTTCATGCGTTCAATTTTTATCTTGGCTTTCTTTATGACTTCAGGTAATTTCATGGTCATGCTACGCAAAATAGATTCAGGAGATAACTTTTTACCAGTCGCCAAAACGACCATTTCGCTAAACGTTTTCGCCGAACCGAGCTTCCAGACCTGAGCCATTTCTTTGCCAACTTCAGGATTATCGACGATGTATTCGTATTTTTTGTAGAAATATTCTCGCCATTGGCTCAACGCGAGTTCAGCTAAGCCATAGCCATGGTAGGAACAGGCGTTATCGCCCGAATAAATATGGGGTACCCCCAGAAGCATTACGGAGTCCTCGCTTCTGTCAAAGTATTTTCGGAAAGACTTTTTGGCAAGCTCGATGACTTTCGCCGGAGTCAATTTCTTGGTTTCGTACACGTGACGTTCAAAATCTGAAACAAACATAATACTATTGAGGCCAAGCGGACGAAGTGAATATAACTTTTTAATCTTTCGCTCAAACAAACTAAATGGATAGAACTGGCCTTCAGAATTCTTCGCATACCGAGTGCGCCATTCGATACTGCCTCCCAGAGTATCGATAAACATACTTTGGGTTTCTGCCCATGAAGCCGTCGATGGCGGGTACTCGGTAGCGAGACAGACATCTACTTGTTTGATATTCAGGTAGTGAGCCGCGTGGCCACCTTCATGGAAGAGCGTGTCGAGACCTTGGTGGCCTGACCCAATCTGATTAGGCACCACACAACAGGTAAAATTTGAGCTTCCCGATGTCCAATGGCCGTCCCTAAATAAAACTGGATCAGGCCAATGGCAAAAGCCGTTATTATACTTGCCCTTACGGTCAAGTAAGTCGAGCTGAAGCGTCCCGCCCTGAAAATCAATTCCGAGAGCCGAGAATGATGTGCCCCAGCGGAGGAGCGCGTCACCAAATTGGAAATATGGATCTTCTTCTTTGGTAAAATCTCCCGACATCATATAGCCAAAGTTCCACGGCTTACGCAGATTTGGTATTTTTTTCTCGAGTTTCTTAATGCCTTTGAAAGCGTATTTAGTTTTTTTATAAATATCATCAAAAATTCCAAAAAGCTCTTGCTTGGTCATGCCGTCTTCTCGCTGAACCTTAAAATCATAAAAATCCTGATAGCCAAGCTTGCGAGCGTATTGATTTCGTAAACCAACCAACTGAACGTAATCTTTCACAAACAAGACGCAAATCTTTTCATACGAATCGAAACAAGCTTTTCGAATCTTTTCATCGGGATGAGTGCTCATCATGGTTCTCATTTTTACCGTTGAAGCGACCACGAACTTTTTGGTGTAGGGGTCGACATAGCCCTCTTTACGAGTGGCTCGATTTTTGTGAATCACTGTCTCGAGCTTGCTAATCTTATCATGAATCGGAACTGCGGATGGTGGAGTTTGGTAACAGGCAAAGAAATGAAGCCATGACTCAAGGCGCTTTTTAATATCCGGCGAAACGGTCTTCATCAGCTCATTCAACGTCGCGGTAAATTTGGGGTTGGCGCAAAACGCGTCGCGCTTGGCAAGGGCTTTGTCTTTTTTCTTATTCACCGAATGGTCGCCCATGTAAGAAATCCAAAAGAGATCTTCATATGTTTTATGAAGTAGTGTGTATTCCTTATTGAGCTTATCTAAAAATTGTATTGCTGGTAGTTTAGCCATATGTCTCTATTTAATTTCTAGAGCGATGATACCATATTTCTTTATTTTGTCTTGATATGACGGCCAGGCAAAGTACATGTCACGGAGTTCGTTTTCGTTTTTTAAATCAGGAGCGATGTCTTTGACTTTATAATCTTTTAGCATCGCTTTGATGGTTCGGTATTTGGTGGCTTCTTTAATTGTTTTCTTCAGGCTCTGTTTCCCGCACACAAAAACAACTTCATCTCCTGTCTGCATTTTTACATTTCTAGGCGTCGCAGCTCGAGTTTCAACTTTCTTCTTACCCGATTTAATCGCTTCAAAAATATATTTATCTGTTGCCCTGATTTTTAGGATATTCATGACTTTTGGTACGATTTATGGTTGCTTTGACACTTTGATTAAAGTATGCTATAATTCAAATTGAGGTGTCTGAATGAAGTACCTGTACCTGACCTACAAGATCGGTGAGATCGTCGCCTACCTCGGGATCATGTGGATCCTGCGCAAGCCGGCGATGAACTACTTCAGGAGAGGTCTGGGTGGCACGAACCGTCGTCGCCACGCCTGACAGAAGGCCTCAAGCCCACCGGATTATCCGGTGGGCGCCTTTTATTTCTGGGCCATCAATCGTTGGTGTTCCTCAATATTCAACAGACCACATTTTTTGTATTTCTTGCCGGAACCGTCCTCCAGAGGCGGACTTCGCTTAGTTTTTACGGTGATAAGGCGCATTAATCATCCCACATTTCTTATACTTATAAACTTGACCAGTAGCTGGATTAATCGCGCCACAAGGGCAAGGGTCATTGCGACCAATATTGTCTTCGGCGGTGTTGTAGACGACAGTGGTGCGTTCAGATTCTTTCTCAACGATAGTCTCCCCTTCTATATTAGCTCGACCTTCGATGGCTTTGGGACGTTCTGGTTGGCGCATCATGCTGACTTTAAATATCGCATCGACAACCTGAGCTTTGATGGTCTCAAGGAGCTGGGCAAACATACGCTGACCCTCGACTTTGTATTCCGCAAGCGGATCACGCTGACCATAGGCTCGTAAACGGACGGAACCACGGAGATATTCCATATCGGAAATATGCTCAACCCAAATGTCATCGATAGTGCGAAGCATGACTAATTTCTCGAGCATGCGCATCTGGTCGACACCGAGTTCTTCTTCACGCAAAACGTAACGCTTCGCGATATATTCATGCGAAAGCGTACGCAAACTTTCAACATCGCGATTTTCAGCAATCTCGGTTATTTTTTGACCAATATCAGAGCCAGCACCCACAATAGCTTCAAAGCCAGTGATTAATTCCTTTGAGTCCCATTCGTGACCGGCAGTATGGAATTGAATCATGCGGTCAACGACATCGGTAATATATCCTTCGATGAGAGGTTTGGAACTTTCATCAAACAAAACCTGGCGGCGCAAACCATAGACGGTCTCGCGCTGTTTGTTCATGACGTCGTCGTATTCGAGAATATATTTGCGCGAGTCGAAGTTGTAACCCTCGATGCGCGTCTGGGCCTGCTGGATGGCGTTAGAGACGAATCGGTTTTCAATCACATCGTCTTCGCCAACGCCCAAGCGTTCCATGATGTTTTTGAGGCTGTCGCCGCCGAAACGCCGAACCAGCTCGTCTTCGGTCGAAACGAAAAATTGGGACGAACCCGGATCGCCCTGGCGGCCGGCCCGGCCCCGCAACTGGTCGTCAATTCGGCGGGCTTCATGACGCTCGGTGCCGATGACATGCAAACCGCCCAGGCCGATGACTTTTTCCTGCATGGCCTTATCGGGCGGATTGCCGCCCAGGATAATATCCACCCCGCGCCCGGCGATGTTGGTGGCGATGGTCACGGAGCCGTGCCGGCCGGCTTGGGCATGGAGCTCGGCTTCTTTTTCGTGGTTCTTTGCATTTAATAAAGTGTGGGGCACGCCCTCGCGCTGAAGCATCAAGGACAAGTATTCGTTCTTATCAATCGAAACCGTCCCGACCAGCACCGGCTGGCCGGTGGCATTACGGGCTTTGATTTCTTGGACGATGGCGCGGAACTTGCCGGCTTCGTTTTTGAAAATCTTGTCGGGCAAGTCTTTGCGGATGTTTGGCCTATTTGTTGGAATGGTAATCGCGTCCAACTCGTAGACTTTATGGAATTCTTCGGCCGAACTCTGGGCGGTTCCGGTCATGCCGGCCAGTTTTTTATAGAGGCGGAAATAATTCTGAAACGTAATCGTAGCCAAGGTGCGGGATTCTTTTTGAATCTTGACGCCTTCTTTGGCTTCGACGGCTTGATGAAGACCCTCGGACCAGCGCCGGCCCGGCATCAACCGGCCCGTGAATTCGTCGACGATAATCACTTCGCCGTCTTTGACGACGTAGTTCTGGTCCCGATGGAAAATAATCTGGGCTTTGAGCGCTTGCTCGAGATGGTGGACGTATTTGACCCCGCCTTCATCGTAGATATTCTTCACGCCCAGCAACTGCTCGACTTTCTCAATCCCAGTTTCGGTAATTGAAACCGCTTTTTCTTTGATATCAACAGCGTAGTCTTCAATATCTTTTAATTTCGGCGCGATTTTGGCGAACGTCGCGTACAATTCGCCCGAATCCTCATCGGGCGCGGAAATAATCAACGGCGTGCGGGCTTCGTCAATGAGAATCGAGTCGACTTCGTCGACAATCGCGAAGTTATGCCCGCCCTCGTCGGCCGAGCGCTGGGACATCTGCTCCGGCGAATAGGCCATGTTGTCGCGCAAATAATCAAAACCGTATTCGTTATTCGTGCCGTAAGTAATATCGCAGGCGTAAGCCTGTTTTCGGGTAATGGGGCGAAGCAATTCGTGGACGACTTTGAAACCGCCTTCGGTGTCTTCTTCCTTATCTTGTTCTTTAGTGATATGCGAGGCGTCGTACTGATAGCTCGCTTCATGATTGATAGTGGCGACAGTCAAACCTAAAGCATCATAAATCTGGCCCATCCAAGCCGCGTCGCGCCGAGCCAGATAATCATTGACCGTAACCATATGCACACCCTGACCCGTCAGCGCGTTCAAATACACCGGCGCCGTGGCCACGAGGGTCTTACCTTCACCGGTCCGCATTTCTGTGATTGTCCCGCGATGCAAGGCAATCCCGCCAACGAGCTGAACGTCATAGTGACGCTGACCCAAGGTGCGCTTAGACGCCTCGCGAACCGCGGCGAACGCTTCGGGCAATAAATCATCCAATGTCTCGCCGTCCACGAGGCGTTTCTTGAATTCGGCCGTCTTTCCCTTCAATTGCTCATCCGAAAGCGCCACGAAATCTTTTTCGAGGTCATTAATCTTCTGAATTGTCGGATCTAGGTCTTTGATGTACCTAGAATTTGCATCGCCGAATATTTTAGATATGAAAGACATAATTGATTTATTCGCGCCTGCCCCGTCACTAAACGAGCATCTTTTCTGAAGCCTCATGCGTAAGCATGTATTGGCTTATGCTCGTTTTAGTGCGGGGTCCCCAAAGATACTAGATAAAAACGCCATAATTTAGCTATTCTAGCATTATTTTCTACTAAAATATATAGTTTGACAAATATGTAAATGTTATGTTATAATTCACACGTTACTTAACCTGTTCATTACAAAGAGAGGTACCTAATGTTGAAGCTTTTTTGGGAGTGTCTGACCGTCTGGTCGGTGCCCCCGACATCGCTTCAGGGGGCACAGGCAATCATTGTACATGCAGCCGGGGAGAACAGCCCGACCGACCCGGGCGATGTAAATCGCTACAATGCCGAGATTGTTAGGAACTTGTACCAAAGGTTCAAAATTCCGGTAATAGTCCAGGGTGAAATCGCCCCATGCCTCAAGGACATTCCCTTGTTTGCAGTGAGTCACCTCCAGGCCGAAGTCACGCCTAACTATCTGGAGTCAGAGGACATCGTGCTTTGGCACAAGGAGGAGTGCGATCGGATCGGTGCCACAAAAGTGATTCTTGTCTCGTATGGCAACCACTACTGGAGAGCGATGAAAGCGACTGAAAAAGTCGGCCTCATTGTCCTCGTACCGGAAGGGATAGCGTATGTCCACGACTCACGCAACAGCCAATGGTGGGCAAAGTACGAAACCCCGAATCGGTTCTATGAGGTTGCTCAAAGATTCCGGTACCTAAAGAAAGGCTGGATCTAGCGCCCGCAACAGAGTTGAACTCTGTTGCGGGCGTCGTTTTTTATTTACTAGGCTTGCGAGACAAGTCTTTTTTCTTTTCTTTGAGCTTTTTGATTTGGAGATGGAGTTCGTCGCGAGCTTCGTCGATGGCGGTGCGGAGATCCTTGTGGGTCGCTTCGCCGCGCAAGAGCGCGCCGCCGACTTTTAGATTTACTTCGGCATAAAATACGGGACCAGAACGATGGCGGAGCGAAGGCTTGCCGATTTCCACACTCGCACTGACTGGGCCCTTCTGAATAAACCTCTCGAGACTGCCTATCTTCTGTTCCGTAAATACCCGCAACGGCGCGTCGAGGGTGATGTTTTTGGCGGTAATATTTATTTTCATCCCGTTAGAAGTTGCCAGCCCGAGGCCCTGCGGACTGCACTCAAAGTGCAGGCTGGACTCTAAACGGGACAGGTCGTATTTCCCTCATCATACCCCTCGTGTTTATAAAAGAAAGAGGGACGCGGCGCGTCCCTCTTTCGAACAATCTATCTCTTTCTCTTCTTGGTTGCTTTCTTTTTGCCTTTTTTTGCGGCTTTGCGTTTCTTTGCCATAGATTTATTTTTGAAGACAATAATCTTTTTTGTAAAAAATTATTTTCCCCATCATTCCTTACGATTTTTAGAATAACAGTCGACCGTCTGTTTTCATTGCCTTAATTTTAAAACTAATAAAATAATTTTGATAATAAAAAAGTTGATAAGTCTAAAAAGTTATTGGGTGATGTCGGGACCGATTTTATAAAAATTGGATTCGAGATTGTTCACGATAAAAACAGAATTCCAATCGCGATAGGAATCGGTGAAATGCTGGGCGGTCATGTTGAGCCAATGCTTCGTGCCGTCGGGCCAAACCGCGTAAACCTTTTTCTCGTCTATCGCGCGAATATAGTTGGAAGGCATATACGATTGAAATATTCCTTCAGGAACCGTAATAGCAGTGGAAGCATCGAGGCTGTAGAACTTTAAAACATCCAATGCAAGATAGCGTTTATAGGTTCCCCAGACGACATAGATGTCCGGCGTGCCGGCGTGGACGATTAACGAACCGTCATTAAGCGCGGGCGCGAGGACGGCGGTTGTTTGAGGCTGGGTCGTGTATTGCATTGAGAGAACAATCGCGCTCGGAACTTCACTCGCACCGAAGTTGATTGTCTGATAATCATTTACCGGCATCAAGAGAAAACTTCCGGCGGCGGGCGGGATAATGATGTCGCCATTACTAACACGATGTTCAACCCCGGCGGCATCGGCGTAATACACCTGAAACCCGGAACCTTGCCAGCTGATTTTAATATTCTCGCCAGCGGCGGAAGAATCCGTCCTGAATTGATACCATGATGGTTGCCACGGCTTTAACGAATACGGATAAGAATTGGGGGCTTGAGCGGTAAGCTGTTCGGTGTCCGTCGGCGGGACATGGATTGTTTGCAGATTGGGATTCGCGTATCCGAACGCGGGATTTTGAGTCTGATTATTAAAATAGTTCGCCCACTCCCAATCGGCAAAGACATCGCTGAATTGTTCGTTGACTTGATGGCTGGTCAAATACTGGTTGATGGACGCAATACCGATGAGCGGACTCTGGCCCGTGTCGGCAAGGATGCTTGGCCCGAATCGGCCCGCGAGATATTGGCCAAATAATGTCGCCGAAGCGTAATCCAGATTCGTGTTCGGCCATTCAGTGAGACTGTCAATTGGATTACTTAAAAAGGTCTGCATCCTCTGGAAAAGGTCGGAGCCTTGAAAATTATCATTGTAGCCGACGAGCGTAATCGCGTATTGAGAGCGCAATTCATTTAACCAGGTATCTTCGGAAACATTGCGCAAAAGTTCTTTTTGATTAAACGAGATGAGATGCTGAAACTCATGAGAAATAAATACCTTAAATTGGTTGGTGGCCACCGAGAGCACGTTCCCGGTAATCATTTCGCGCTGATTGCTGGTCGGGGCTTGGGTTACGGGATATTCATTCGTACTATCGAAGTAGCCGCCGGTCCCTTGATTGAGTCTCTCGAGCAGAATCGTAATTTTGGGATCGTTATCGATGCCCGGGTTGGCTTCCGAGCCCCAAAAGGCAGTCTCTTTGGGGTAGACATTATTATCGAATTCCTGCGCCGAGGAAGTGATTTGCTGGTCGAACTGGGCGCGTTCAAACGGCCTTAGATTATTGAGATATGAATCTTCGACGTAAAAATAGGCGTGGGTGCTGACGTACTCCAGCGTGACCGGCACGCTGGTCCGGCCCGTGGCGTCATAGGCTTGATTCACGAAGAATGTGTGGTGCTCGCCGATGGTGTCCGCGAAAGCTTTGCCAGCGCCGAACTGGCCCAGCACAAGAACGGCTAGAACAATAAGCAAAATTCTGAAGCGAAATGATAAGCGATGCATGTTTAACGTGTACGTTTAGGAATTGATTTTATTATATCATTATTAGGAGTAATATAAGCGTAAAGGTTCTATGGGTACCCGCCGGCTACTGCCGCAGGGCACTGCGCTCCCCTTCGGTCGCTTGTTGCATTATTCTAAAAATATGGTATTATAGACGCATCGTCTATGCGTAAACCCACTCTCTTATTCATCGATATCGTCCTTCTCTACGGCTCCCTTTTGGCCATGCTGGCCTTGCGTTATCATGGCCATTTTTACGAAGAATACCAAGTCCACTTTCTTCCGTTTAGTATCATCTTCATCATCTGGCTCATTGTCTTTTACATTGTCAATCTCTATGACCCGCGCACTCTTCGCAACGGCATCTATTTTTATTCCCGACTTTTTGAAGCCATCATTGTCGCCTCTATCGTCTCGATAAGCTTTTTCTACCTAATCCCTTTCTTCGGGATTGCCCCAAAGACCAACCTGGCCTTATTCATCGCCATCTTTGCCGTGCTAGAATTTGGCGGCCGCTCTCTTTTTAATAATATCGCCGAAACAAAATTTAAAAAACTGACTCTCGTCGTCGGCGATAATATCCAGACCCGGGAATTAGCCGAATTTATCAAAGAAAATCCCCAGCTGGGCTACGCGCTCCTCGAAATCATCGACGCCCGAGAAATCTCCCGCCTTAAAGAGGCTCTGCTGACTCCGAATTTGGATACGATCGTCATCAGCCCCGACGCGTACCATCTTTCGGAAATTACCAACACTTTCTACAAAGCGTTGGACCGGAAAATAAATTTTTACAGCCTGGCCACGTTTTATGAACGGCTGACGGGCCGGGTCCCGCTCGACGCGATTGACCAAATTTGGTTCCTGGAAAATTTGAGCGAAGGCAACAAGCGCGCTTATGAAACGCTCAAGCGCGCCGGCGACATCGTGTTCGGATTTATTTTTGGAACCATTTCGCTTATTTTTTATCCCTTTGTCATCTTGGCGATGAAACTCGATTCGCGGGGCCAGACTTTTTATATCCAGATTAGAATCGGCCAGCACGGCAAAACATTCAAGCTCATAAAATTCCGAACCATGATTCCCGACGCCGAATCAAAAACGGGCGCGCTGTGGTCGCCGGACAACGATCCGCGCGTCGGCCAAGTCGGACGATTTTTGAGAAAGACCCGACTTGACGAAATCCCCCAGTTTTGGAATATCGTCCGCGGTGAAATGTCACTGGTCGGTCCGCGGGCTGAACGGCCGGAATTCCACAACACGCTTAAAAACGAAGTGCCTTTCTATGAAGAACGCTACCTTATCAAGCCGGGCCTTTCCGGCTGGGCCCAGATTAATTACCCTTACGGCGCTTCCGTCAAAGACGCGGCTGAAAAACTAAAGTATGACTTGTATTATATAAAGAACCGCTCTTTTTTGCTCGACCTTGGAATTATTCTCAAGACTATTCGAACAGCCCTCTCTCAAGCAGGCAAGTAAAAAGCGACGCGGGAGTCTCTTCAGACTCCCGCGGTATCGCAAGACCTACCGAATCGGAATCGCTCCGCGGACCGGAGCCTGTGCTTCTTCGTCTGGTTCATCCTGAGTACCACGGACAGAAAAACAACCAGAACGGCGAGCGAACATTTCTCGAGCGACCTTTTGTCCACGCTGTGTCTGAAGAGCGGTCTTGTCAGCGATACGAGAACTTCTGGATTTTTCTGACTTATCCAATCTCTCACACCTCCGTGAAAGGGGAACTAACTTAATAATAAAATATTTTTATCAATCGGAGAACAAAAAACTGTTTATAACTCTAAAAATAAAAAACTAGTCCGCTAAGCCGGGCTAGTTTTTTATTTTCTACCAAGTTCGGCCGAGTTTCTGGACAAAGAGTTTGGCGTCGGCTTCAAAGCTAGGATCGATTTGGGCGGTAATGTGCGCTTGGGCGATAGCATCGTCAATCCGGCCGACGCTGGCGTAAGCAGCCGCCAAAGAAGCGTGGTACTGGGGGCTGTTGGGAACTAATTTGACTAATCCTTCATATACTGTCACGAGGTGCTGGAAATCGTTGCGCTTGATATAAATGTTGGCAAGATTTAGATAATCGTTCTCGGCTAATGTGTATCCTTTCTTAATTGCTTCATCCATGTTAACCAAGGCTTTGTCGGTCTCGCCGGCTTGCATCTCAACGGCACCGAGATACCAATATGAAATACCGACATCGGGATTAAGGTCAACCGCTTTCTGGAAGGCGACTTCAGCCTTCGGATAATCCTTTTTGTTAAGATAGGCCTGGCCGACTTCATAATAGGTGCGGACGAATGTCGGCGAATAACTCAACGCCTTTGTGGAATGCTTCAAGGCCTCGTCATTATACGGCGAATTAGGGTCTGATTTGCCAAGAATAATGTTTAAGCGGGATAGGTATAGCTCCGGCAAATAATCTTCAGTGTTCTCCGCCGCATTTTTTTCTTCCAAAGCAATAATTTCTTTAAAAATATCGGCTACTTCCGGCGTTATTTTATTACTATTACTATAGTCCAGCAGGAACTGGGCAAATTGGTTTCGATATTCATATCGGCCATTTCCGTCGAAGGAAACGGCATCCCGGTAAGACGCGACCGCGGCGGTGAAATCATTGTTGTAGCCCGCGATAATGCCTCGGGTCGTGGCGTAATTGGCAATGGCCGTCCGAACATTCGTCTGATACGCCAAATAAACGGCGCCGACGATAACGATAGCACCAAGCACGAACGTTAATCCTCCGGAAACCGGCCGGCCCGTTTTTGTTTCAATTCTCGGAGATTCCGGCCGGTTCAAAAACGAAATGTAGCCCAAGGCGCTGAAGAAGACCAGAAAATTCGCCGAAGTGTCGAATATAAACGCGTTGTGAATTATATACGCGATGACCATGGAGATAAGGCCAATGGCCGGAACGCGGAATCCAGGCTTATTTTTTAAACGCCACAGCGCCCGGAATATCACGCCAAATAACGCTAGGTAGGCCAGAAACCCAAGCAGGCCCATCGTGACGAGAATTTCGACAAACATGTTGTGAGCTCGGTCAAACATGGTTTCTGAACTGGGGCCATTAAAGAATTTGGGATTGAAATATTTTGAAAACGGAATATTAAAATTTTCCGGGCCCCAGCCGAAAATAATTCTTTGGGGGCTCTCGCTCCAGCCTTTCAAACCGGCTTGCCAAGCCCAGAACCGGGTTTGGACGGTATAACTGGAGAGGGAAAGATCGGTCACCCGGCGCAAATATTGGGAGTTTTGAACAATTGCGCTATTTTTGAAAGCAAAAGCAAACCCGACGAACAGCACAACAAAGACCAGCATGGAAATCAAGACTTTTTTAGCCAGTTTTGAATTGGTTTGGGCAAAATACAAAAAAACAAAAACAAGAAAACCAATGCTTATTCCCAAAATAGAACCGCGGACCACAGTCATAAATACCGCCAGACTCATAACGGCCGCGGAAATTAGGAAAAAATTACGCTTGCTCTTTACGGCAGCCCCGAATCCTAGAATCAGCGCCAAGAAAACATTCAGAATCTGATAGCCGGCGAAAAGAGCCGGATTGCCAATCGTGCCGAAAATACGCTCCCGACCGCCGGAACCGATAAAGAAAGCTATATTAGTTCGTTGGCCAAATCCATACAGCGCCGAGAGCACGCCGACGCCCACTGTAATTTCTAAGAACCTGAACCAGTCGTCTTTGGTTCGAAGAACCGAAGTTAGGATGATATAAAAGATGAAATAGTGCCAGAAGCTATAGAGGCCACCCATGCGTTCAAGGGTGCCCCAGAAACTCTGATAGACATTTATACTCGTAAACGTCGTGACAGTGAAGGCGAGCGTGAAACTAAGAAAAGCCCAAAAGAAGATGTCGCGCCGAGGTAAAAAGGACCGATCCTGCCAGATTAAGACCAGGTAGAGAGCCAGCATAATCTCAACTAGACTTCTAAAGAGAACTATTTTCCCAAAATGAAACGGCGAAATATACTGTGAAAAAATAACCAGCGGCATAAACGCGGCCGCGTAGACGCAATACTTCAATATTTTGTGGATATTCATCCCGTTAGAAGTAGCCCCGCCAAGGTCCTCCGGACTCGTCCAGCCTTCGGCGGACGAGCGAGACTTCTAACGGGATTCATTGATTATATTCTACGCTCTTCAACGGCGGGGTCAACCCCTCACTTGAAAAGCAATGATTAAGTCGTCGCCGAAGGCGATTGCTTCTCAAGTGAGGGATCCAGGTGGGCCAGAAGATAAAAGAAGGACGCCAGGTGAGAAATCGTGAACCAGCAGGTAACCATGATCACGGCCCCCCAGACGCCAAAATGGCTTATCAGGTACAACCCGCCCGGAATACCGATACCGAGCGTGATAGTGTTGATAAGAATGGAAATTTTGACCTTATTGATGGCCCGCCACATCGGCCCCAGGCCGACTCCGATACCAAGAAATGCTCCATAAATTCCCAAGCCTAGAATATACTTCACGCCGGAAATAAAATTTGCGCCATACAAAATCCGGAGCGCGATAGGCGACACGACTAGAGCCCCAGCCGTCAGTATCACCGAACCCAACAAAGAATATAGAGAAACTCGGATAAAATTTTTGCGTAACGCCCGGGGGTCTTCTTCACGCATTCGCGGTAGTTCGACGTTTAAAAGAGTGGAGATGGGCCCCATCAAACCAATCACTAAATTGACGTAGGCCAGGGAGATTTTGAAATAGGTCACTTCGGTCGTGGAAACATACAGCGCCACCATCAATATCGGCAAAAGATTATAGAGGGTGGCAATATTCTTATCCAACGCGATCCAGGCGCTGAAACTCAAATGTTTTCTGACGTGGCCGGGACCGGTGGGAGCGATTAATTCCCGAAAGGATGGGAAGGCTATATCGCTCCGGCGGATGTGTTCCCAGACAACTATCGAGACAACCAGCATTATCAGCGCGCCCACTAAATGGCCGGTCATCGCGCCAGTAATGCCGAAGCCAAGCGCCGCCAGGGAAAGGGCCAGAATATTGCGCACGATTTGGTCAGTGAAAGTGAGCACGGCCATTTGTTTTATCTTGCCGATGATCTGATAGGCCAAAGTCGAGAAATTCAGGAACGTGTTAGATATAAAAGAGGCAATAATCAGAATGCCCGCGTACCAGCCGATTAGAGAGTTGTGATAGATCTTTGAGGCCAAGGACGGCGCCGCCAGAGCAGCGATAACGGACAGGAAACCAATGACAAATGTCATCTTGGCCATAAACATAAAGGCCTCGCGAGTGGCTTGATGGTCCTGGCGGGCATGAGTCCCGCCGACTATCGTCGTGACTGCGTCTTGGACGCCCAAACTGACAATGAGCACCAGCAAGCCGGCCAAGCTGAAAGCAATCGCGTAGATTCCGAATAACTGGGGCTGGAGAAGGCGGGCGATAATGATGCCGGCCACGCCTTGGACCAGCGTGCTCCCAAAATTTCCAATTTGAAGCGTCGCGACATTTTTGACGAATCGGTTTTGACTGAAATAGGTTATATGTTCCTTTACGCTCATCGCGGGAGATAAATTAAGACCTTATAGTAACACGGATAACGCTTACTTTCTAGAATGATTTATAATCTAAAACCTCTCCGACAATATCGTCGGAGAGGTTTTAGATTAAGTTAACCTTAACTGTTATCGAGAATAGTTAGGAACTTGATTCACGGAAGTGTAATCGGCCCCTTTTGGATACCAGTTAAATTCTCTGGTGTTAATACAGAACACCTTCTTAAAGAAATTAGCGTCATCGGCGACGGCTTGCGCGCCGGAAGTATTAACCCAATGGAGAGTGCCTGTGTCTTCGCCGGTTACCTGGATGCCGTAAACCTTTTGGTCATTAGTTTCGCAGTTTCGGAAAAGTCCGGACGTCACCATTTTGTCCCGGTTTGCAGCAGTTATGTTTTTGACACCTTTGAATCCCCCGGTAAGCTGACCGTACATATTGAATATGGCCGGATTGAGGAATAAGCGCTTGTAGCCGTATGCGTTGGGAATATACACATCGGGATCGCTTGAACCGGGAGAGCTAATAGTATCGCCTTCTTTCAAACCTATGGCCGACAAGCTGGCAAATCCACGTGATTCCGGGGTGACCAAGTTGGACACGACCGGTGTACTCGTTGGAGTCGGAGTAACAGTCGGGGTCGGAGTCACTGAAGATGTCGGGGTTGGGGTAGGGGTAACATAATAGCCACCACCACCGCCGCCACCTGATGAGCCACCACCGCTACCTGAAGAGCACTGAATAATCTGAGTATTCGGCGTCACGGTGACAACGAGACTCGTGGCTGAAGTCAAGGTTAACGAACTCACTCCATTAATACATGTGCTTGAGAATGTTGTACCTTGGTCGGTATCCAATCGATGATGATCGGGTGATGTGACGGTAAAGGTTTCTCCGGTATTGATTGTAACGGCAAAGGAGGTCGTATTGACGGTAACGGAATCCGCGTCAGAACCGCCGGATATAGTATACGTAGCGCCAGTGCCGGACAAGAAGATGGATGTGTCTTGAGGGAAATACGCATTCCCGACCGCATAAGCACTTCTAACGCTACCCAAGAGAATCATACTGAACAGAGCAAGGCACAACAACCCATATTTTAGATATCTAGTAATTATCATGAATGGTACAGTTTAACGGCAACTCGTGGTGCTGATGAGGAAGTGCGCTGACCCGGCGCTGTTACTGGCAGAAGCAGTAGCGCCAGTTCCGATACGAATATAGACATTGGCTCCATTCTGATCTCTCATCTGGAGACACGTACCCTTAAAAGAGCCGCCAAAGAGAACACTGGTGCTGGCAGTAGTGCTCGGGCTCTTGAATTCAGCGGTATATGCCGTGCCTCCGGCGCTTGTGCTTGAAACCGGTCCACCAATTACAATCCTAGAAGCCGAGGCATAGCCACCCGCTTCAAAGTTAGTAGAAAGAGAAGCGTTAGTACCAGACAATCGAGAGCTTAGAGTAGTCACGCCGGTAACTGTGAAGGCACCGCCTACGCTCGCATAGCCGACCGCTTCAAAGTTGGTAGAAAAAGAAGCGCCAGTACCGATAAGGTTCGCGCTCAACGTGGTAACTCCGGTTACGGCCATTGTGCCAGTCGTTGAAAGGTTAGTCCCAACCGTACTGGCCGCCATCACCGCACCATAAACGACGAACATGCTCAACGCCACGACCAGGGCGAGAGTTAAAACACTATACTTTTGGGACTTATATACATTGTAACA
>PLYL01000005.1 GCA_003151795.1 Candidatus Yanofskyibacteriota bacterium
AACAGATAAAGACTAACTATGTTTCAAATTCTCCTTGCTTTATTGGCTGGTGTTCTGACAATAGCAGCGCCCTGCATTTTCCCGCTCTTGCCGATTCTCTTGGGAACTTCAATCGGTCATACTAGCAAAACTCGACCACTATTTATCGTGGCTGGATTTATTCTGGTTTTTTCAGTGGCCGCTCTTTTCCTTTCATTCTTATCTACTCATGCTGGTTTGAATTCTAACGTGGTTCGAAATATCGGGATTGCCGCCCTTGCTTTATTCGGAATCTTTATGCTGATTCCATCTTCGTTTGATGCTGTCAGCCTGAAACTTAATTCATTGGCCTCAAAAAGTAGTGCTATTGGCGGGACTGGCCAGGGAAGTCGGGGAGCGTTTATTTTAGGCATGACACTGGGTGTTGTTTGGACGCCATGCGCGGGGCCAGTGCTAGCTTCGGTTCTGGCTCTGATCGCGCTTCAGAAAGAGTTATTGACCGCAGGTATTTTACTAGTCGCTTATTCTATCGGAGCCAGCGTGCCAATGTTAATCTTGGCTTATGCTGGCCAATATCTAACGACTCAAGTTGAGTGGTTGGCGCGGTATACTCCGCTCCTCCAAAAAATATTCGGCCTGATTATTATCCTCGTTGCCATTGGTCTTTATTTTAATTATGATACGCTTTTATACGCAAAGCTCTTAGGTTAAAAATATGAAAAAAATCATCTTAGTCGTCTCTGGTGTTCTGGTGTTTGTGGCGGGAGGTCTGTATATAGACCATCGCATGAGTATGGATAGCTCGCTGGATGTGCTTAAGCAATCCAGCACTCCTCAAGAAAGTTCCCAGCCCGTGGGAAAAGTGGCGCTTAGCGATATTGGCAAGGCGCCAGAATTTGCAGGTATCAGCGCATGGCTAAACAGCGCTCCTCTCACAATGGCTAGCTTGAAAGGCAAAGTTGTTTTGGTTGATTTCTGGACTTACTCTTGTATTAACTGTATTCGCACTCTTCCATATGTAACAAAATGGTACGACACGTATAAGAATCAAGGATTAGTCGTAGTTGGCGTGCATACTCCCGAATTTGATTTTGAAAAAGATACCGGTAACGTTCAGGACGCAATTAAGCGCTTTGGGATTCATTATCCCGTCGCGCAGGATAATTCTTATGGCACTTGGAACGCATACGGTAACCAGTATTGGCCAGCCGAATATCTAATCGATCAAAACGGAAATATTGTCTATACCCATTTCGGCGAAGGGGAATATGACCACACCGAAAACGCGATTCGTGAATTGCTCGGCATGTCAGCAAATGTCGCGCCTAACAACGGTGTTGATTTAAGCGGTATTGAATCTCCGGAGATGTATTTTGGGACCAATCGTCTGCAATACCTTGCTCCGCAACAATCTGCTTCAGCCCAAACCAGCTACACATTTCCAGCGAACTTAAATCTAAACAACTTTGCTCTGCAAGGTGACTGGAAATTCAGTCCTCAAAATATTCAACTATCAGATGGTTCGGGAAGTATCGAATTAAAATTCCACGCCAGTAAAGTTCATATTGTCGCATCTAGTTCTATTCCTGCCCAACTGACCATAACCGTAGACGGCAAAGAACAACCCTCTGTTACAGTTCAAGGTTCTCAACTGTACACCCTATTTAATTCTAATTCACCAGCTGACCACGTTATTGAAATAAAAGTTAATCAATCTGGTTTCGAAGCATTTACGTTCACCTTTAGTTAGGATTATTCAAAGCGGTTCCAGCACTGAACCAAACAGCCAACAATGACTTTACAAAATACCACTTCGGTGGTATTTTGTTTTCGAAAGGGGGGGAGTTATGTTTGATATCTTGTCTGATCTTTTCAATATTGCGAGAGAACTTGGTATCGTTGATGCCACTCTCTTTGCTCTACACCTAAAGAGTTTCTCGGTCGAAGAGACCTACGCAATGTTCATGACCGGAAAGATTCCAGCTGATGGTGTTTACGCCCGGCTAAGGCTCAGGCAGGTGCAAGAGTTTACCGAGCTTCACGAGCAGGTCAAGAACGGATTCAATGGAAGCCAGGGGGACATTCCACCGTTTGTCAGCATATTTCTGGCCCTAGAGTTCTCAAACTACCGCCGGTTTCCTTTTATGCTTCCACAGGTTGATGCGCTCATCGAACGAGACATCGAGAAGAACATTTTTCGCCGGCGGGGCAAGAAGAATATTGTTCGAAGGGATTCATAACCTCGCGCTACAGACAGGAAGGTCTCGTCCTGTGCGAGGTCTTCCTTTTTTGAAGGGAGAGCGTTGAATATGATTGCCAAGTTATCAGAAACTGTCTTGAAAGATGGGCAAGGCAACCAAGGGGTCGTCAGGCCGGGAGATAAAGTTGTACTTTCTACCAATTTCGATGACCCTGAATTTATGAGATCTTTTCTTGGAGGAGACGGACCATACACTATCTCCTGGATAGGGAAATGGCCGTGTGGTCGCGTGATGCTCTATGTGAAACATCCTCATGGAGAGCCGGGCGCTTACGCTTCACACTTCCGATGCATTGAGTAGCCCCTGCCCGCGATGGAGTTCGCCGTAAGGTTCGCTCTACGCGGGCCTTTTGTTTTTAAAGAGAAATGCTACTATTTTGTATAGCCGCTCCAACATCGAAACAAACAGCCAGCCAATAATTTATGAAAAATGTTTTTGTTAAAGTTTCAGGAGATTTATTTGATGATCCTGGATTTATAAAATTCTTAAGAAAATTAAGTGAGCGTAATATTACTATTTGCGTTGGTGGAGGAGCTCAAATTAACCAAAAATTTCATGGCAGAAAAACTGCACTAAAAAGACACGGACCATTAGGAAGAGAACTTAATTCTACAAAAGAAAAGCAATTAGCAAAAAAAGTATTAGAGAGAAATAAAAGGCGGCTTCAAGGCATACTTTCTATAGAAAGAATAAAAGCCAAGGTGATTATCCCGGTTTTGAATGTTGGTCAAGTTATGTGTCATATAAACAGTGACGAGATGCTAAGGGTAGCTTACCTGGGATATGACGAGTTGTATGCTATTACCTTAAAAAATAGAGTATTGTCTAAACGACAGCAGTTTTCTAATTTGCCAAAAATAAAAATAATAGGATTATGATACTCGAGACCGATCATCCTAACACCGTTCCAACATCGAACCAAACAAGCCGGCCAATATGAAAAAAATAAAACTTGTAGAAATAACCGGAAAAAAATTTGTTCTTGAGCCCCGGTATTACTTTTTCGGATGGTCAAAGTCATCGAAGATACTGGGCCGCCAATCGGCAATTGTCGCCTTATCTAAAGCAGAGAAGTTGTTACCGGCCGGATATAAATTTAAAATTTGGGATTGTTTTCGGCCCCGAGAGGTGCAGATTGCCATGGTTGATAGTTTTAAGAAAAGATTGCGCGTCATGCACCCGGCCGCGCCACCCAAGCAACTTAAGCAGTTGGTTGAAAGATACGCGGGCAAGGTGCCGCCGCCGCTTAAAATTGAACGGCTGGACACTCACCGCAACGGCGGTTCTTTTGATTTGACCGTGGCCGATGACGAGGGCCGGGAACTTTATATGGGGACTGATCATGATGACTTGACTCCCAAAGCCGCCACTGATTATTTTGAAAAAATTAAAGGCTTGACCGGATTAGAGCGTGAAGCCAAAAAGAACCGGCGCCTATTGGCCAAAACTTTAACCCAAGCCGGTTTTATAAACTATAAAGAAGAATGGTGGCACTGGAGCTGGGCCAAATAATTCCGGATTGTTTCATCTCTTGCACAAGTTGTCCGAGAAGGGTAGTATGAGAGATAAGAGCAATGTTTAAAACATACGCCTATGGAAATCAAGAAAAAAGACATCAAGAAAATAAAGCACGCGACCAAGGAACAGTTGGGCAAGTTGCATGAGGAGTACAAAGCAACGACGCAGAATGTGAGCGGGATGAGCCCGGTAGGGCTTCTAGCGATCGCAGTTGTCGGCATCGTATTGATGTTCTTATTCCCGAACAGGTTCTTCCTGCTTGTCGGACTTATCCTGATCTTGTATCCGATCTACGTCTTCGTTCGGCGCGGGGCCCATCGCGAGGGTTATTTTGAAGGTTATTATGAGATGATGACCAAGCTTAGCCAGCGGGAAGATGGGCATTCGGACTCCCAAAAGTCCGACTCCGACAAGGAATAGCCACTTTTCGCGCTTGTACCGGCTTTTAGTCGGGATTATAATACAAACATGAAACCAGACTATTTCGTGTCCCTGAAGCATTACTACGGGGATATCGTCCGGAAACTCTTTTTTGCCGCCGCGATTTTAATGCTCGCCAGCCTGCCGTTTTTCAGCGACCGTCTGCCGGTTTCAACGATTGACTCTCTGGTAATCATCGTGGCGATTGGATTTTTCGCCGGTTTAACCAATCCGGTCGAACCGTTTCCAGCGATTATCAATACTCTCACTTCCGGCGTGGCGGTGGTAATTTTTGAATATTACGCGGTTCTGACCTATCAATTAAATTCAGCCAGTGACCCCTTGTTTTTGGCCGATCAAGCGCTCGCTATTATTTTCCTGTTCGCGCTGTATTATGGAACCAAGACTTTGCGGGCGATGATGATTGATAAAAATTAATCCCGCACATAACAGCCATATGCAGTAGATAGTGCGGAATTAGTTAAATTAACAAGACAGACCATACGACAAGCTCATTGCGTGGACTTAAGTAAAAAGTACTGCCCGAGAGCACTAGATGGCTGTTATGTGCGGGATGAATAAATTCCAAAGAATTTCGTTGCTTCTTCTGCGGGTCAGTCTCGGGTGGATGTATTTTTGGGCGGGGATTACCAAAGTGGTTGACCCGGCCTGGTCGGCGGCCGGGTATTTGCAAGGGGCTAAAACCTTTCCGGCTCTTTTCCACTGGTTTGCTTCGCCCGCCTTACTGCCCCTCACTAATTTCGTAAATGAGTGGGGTTTGACCCTGTTGGGAGTTTCGCTAATTCTTGGTTTAGGCGTTCGCTGGACGGCCCCATTCGGGATTGCGCTCATGGTCTTATATTATCTCCCGATTCTTCAATTCCCATACCCGAATGTCAATTCATTTATCGTTGACGAGCATTTCATTTATGTCTGCGGACTTATCGTCCTCCTGGCGTTCAACGCGGGTAAATTTTGGGGGATGGATAGACGCGTCAGTCGCGCTTAAATAATAATTATGAAAGGATACGTCGTCAATATCGAGGAAGCGTCAATCGAGAATGAAAATTTCCGGAAAGTTTTGTATACCGCCCAGAACAGCCAGCTCGTGGTGATGAGCCTTAAGCCTAACGAAGACATCGGCGCGGAAATCCACCACCTTGATCAATTTATTCGGGTTGAAGCGGGCCAGGGCCACGCTGTGCTCGATGGCGTCGAACACGAGATTAAAGACGGCTTCGCGGTGGTGGTACCGGCCGGGACCAAGCACAACATCATCAATACTTCTTCGGGCGCGCCCCTCAAACTCTATACCGTTTATTCTCCGCCCAATCACCGCGACGGCGTCATACACAAGACCAAAGCCGAGGCCGAGGCCGATGAAGCCGAGCATTTCGAAGGCGTAACCAGCGAATAATAAAATGACGCTTAAAGTCTTTTCATTGCCACTTCTGGCGGCCGCTTTCCTGTCTATTTTTGGATTTGGAAGACCGGCAACCCCCAAACCGGCCGTGACCAAGACCCCCGCCGCGACCGTGCGCTATTCATCAATGCCCAAAAAAGTACCCAAGCTGATACCCCGTCCGACCCCCGCGCCGGCTCCAAAACCAAAACTAAAACCAAAACCAAGCCCTCAAGTAAAAATCACCCCCAAACCGACGGCTTCGCCTCCGCCCGGTTGGTCTCCGTTACCATTAGGTGTGCCGTCTTATCTCCCGTAACGGCTTGCATCCTGCTCGCGTAAGAGTATAGTAGAGGTGAAAAGTTATTAACTTAAATAAATATATGATGAATAATTATGGCTATCAGGGGTACGGGCATGCCGGCCATATGCTCGGCTGGGGCATTGGCGGGCTGTTTGTAATGGTTTTGTTTTGGATTGCAATCGTCTGGCTGATTGTCGCGGTACTGCGCCGGGTGGTGTGGGGTTCATCTCATCGCCATGATAGATGGAAGCAGTGGCAGGACATGAAGGGCGCTTCTTCAGGAATTAATATCTTGAACGAGCGTTACGCCAAAGGCGAAATCAATAAAGAAGAGTACGAACAGAAGAAAAAAGATATTCTTGGTTAAATTTATATGGGTCGGCTTAATTATCGGCGGACTGGTCGGGCAAATTGTCCCCATGCTGTGGGGCGGCAATCCGCTTTCAATAACTTCCGGCGTCTTCTCATTCATCGGTGGCGCTTTCGGCCTCTGGCTCGGTTTTAAAATCGACCAATCAATCGGCTAGTCTTCTTGTTTTTCTTTTAGTTCTTTGAGGGTGGCTTGGAATTCAGCTTTGGCTTTTTGGGATAAAGTCGCGATATTACTTTTTATGTGGTTGCGCCATTTTGTCGTCGCGGCTTTGGCTTCAGTGATGCTAAAATCGGAGATTAAAATTTGTTTGCCGGCGACGTAGGTCACGAATCCGCCGACAAGCAGTATTATAATGGCAAAACTTATGGCCACGCTCGCGATAATAATCTCACGTTTTTTTACGTCCGGCTTGCCTGCAAGCTTAGTGATGTCTTTCGCGCGATGATCAATCACGGGTCTGTCTTTTAGTTTTTTAAAATATATCGTTCCCAAATAGTTTCTGCCATACTTAACAGCCATAGTAAACATGCCTTCAGCAGCCAAGCGCCGGCCGGAAGCGAACATAGGGAGTTTGCGGGTGAATTTTACATCCCCAATGGCATGGAGCCGGCGGGCAATATCCGCGTCCTCGCCCCAAAATTCTATCGCGGTGTCATAGCCGCCGATTTTTTCAAGGCCCGCTCGGGTAATAATAAAATTTCCACCTTGGAGCATCGAGCCTTTTCTCAAAATAAAACGATTAATGAAATAGACGACGTAGCCTATACTATAGAAAGCGTTGACAAAGTGGCCAGTTTTTTTAGGAAGGTCGTAGTATTTAAAAGGCCCGCTTAAGCCGACTAGGTTGGGATTTTGGGAAAATTCCGCGAAGACTGTGTCGAGCCAGCCCGGGGTGAGAATGGTGTCCGAATCAACGTTGGCGATTAATTCGCCCGAAGAGGCGAGATAACCCGCCCGGCGCGCCCAGACCAGGCCTTTGTGCGGTTCGTCGACGACTTTGACATTGGGATATGACCGTGCAATTTCCCCGGTTCGGTCGGTGCTGGCATTATTGACGACGATAATCTCTACCCGGTCCAGGTATTTCTGGGCTTGCGCGCACACTGAATCGAGGCACTTCTGGATGTGTCCTTCTTCATTATAGGCCGGGATTACGAAGCTTAGTTTCATATGCTAATTATATACCATCCTTGGGAATAAGCCTAGCTGTCAAGAGGATATGTTTGCGACCTTCATGAATAGGGTTATCCACTCCTTGACGATGTTCGGGATTGAAAATTGCTCGACATAAGTTCGGGCGTTATGGCCCAATAATTCCTTTACGGAAGGATTATTAAATAAATAGACCAGTTTTTTGGCGATAGCCTCATAATCGCCGGGTTCGACGACAAATCCATTCTGGTCGTTGATATATTCTGGCAATGCCCCGGCCCGCACCCCGATGGCCGGCAGGCCGGAAGCCATCGCATTCATCATCGATAAACTCTGGGTTTCGGCGGTACTGGCGATGGTGAAAATATCGGAAGCCTGATAGGCCTGAATCAGCGTCGCGGGACTAACTAGTCCTAGGAATTTTATCGATTTCCCTAAACCAAGCTCTTCAGATAATTTTTTTAGCGCTTCTTCGACGGGTCCGAAACCGGTGATTATCATGGACGCGTCGGGGACGCTTTTTTTGGCGGCCGCGAACGCGCGGATTAAAACATCGACGTGTTTTTCCGCGGCCAACCGGCCGGTGAAAATTACGGTTTTATCAGTCACGCCGAATTGTTTTTTGAGGGATATCTTTTCGTCTGGCGCGGGCGGGTGGAAAGACACGATGTCCACGGGGTTGGAGAGAGCCCGGTGGGGCTTTTTGAACCCATGCTTAATCATACCTTTAAAAATAAAATTAGACGGCGCGGTTACAAACCGGCACCGGTTATAATACCAGGAGATATAGTCGAGGATTATTTTAGCGAACCACTTGGATCGAGTCGGGCCATAGTGCATAAATTCGGTCATGTCCGTGTGATTGGTCCCGACCACCGGAACGTTCAGCTTTTTGCCGGCGATAAGCGCTTCCAAACCAGTGCCAAAACATAACTGGGTATGAATAATATCCGGTTTCCATTTTTTCAGCGACCGATAGGCGGCGCCGGTAGTGATGACTGTCCGGCCTTGGCCAGTAGAGGCCCCAAATGATAAGGCCGAAAGGCGGCGAATGCTTATGTGGGGTCCCAATTGCAGCTCTTTTGGCTCAAGTCCGACTTTGCGGTAATCTTTTACTGAATAATGCGGTACATAAAATCGAATCTCATGGCCGTATTGGGCCAAGCCCTTGGCAAGCGTAATAATGGAGTCGGAAATACCCGTCAGTTCTGGATAAAAAACATCTGAAAAAATCGCAATTCTCATTATAGTTTTTCTAGTGAACGGCCAATGCGAGCGCTGAATTTAACCCAGAGGTAATTGATAAGGATAATAAGGCCAAGCGCCGCAAGAATCAAGTAGGTACCATTAGCCGCATAACCTGACAATTTGTCGTATGATCTGCCAAAATAGTAACCGATAATCATAAAGACCAGCGATTTCGGTATGGTAATAAATAGAGAGATGAGTGTGAACTTTTTGATGTCCATCTTGGTCGCCCCGACAATCATCAAGCCGGGAGTAGGCAGGATAGGTGTGAGCTTCAAGGCGATAAGGGTTTTCACGGCGTGATCGCGCATGAGGCGTTCCATGCGCTTGATGCGTTCGGTGGTCAGGCCGAAATGGCGGCCGAACCGTTCCACGAGGGTTATCCTGCCCCAGTAGCCGATGGCGTAGTAAATCACGTCGGCCACTAAATCTCCGGCCAGAGAAAGGCCAAAAATGGCGAAGATGTTGAAATAACCCAGCGCGGCCGCGAAGGCCGCCGCCGCTGTTACAACCGGCCCCTCAATCAGCATGGCCACAAAAATGACCCAATAGCCGTGGACGAGAACCCACTGCGTCACCGCCGAAAAAGTTGCCGAATGTAGAAAAATATCCATCGGGTATATAACCCTTTGATTATCCCATATCCCACAACTCCAGGCCAGCCGTTGAACCCTCTGTATCTTTTTAATCAGTATGTAATAATAGGGCTACTGGGTGCGTAGATTCAGGGTATTTGGCAGTCTTTGTATGGGTGAATTGATTTTAAAGCACAAAATGCACTGGAAAGATCCGGCGTTTTATATTTCCACTTTGTGGGCGGGTTTGCTTTTGGTTGTGGGTATCGTGGCTAACACTTTCGCGAATAACTACGCGGTCCTGACGGGCAAGAATCCGGTGACGGATATTATTTTGAGCAACGTCCGGGTTTTTGACGTTGATTGGGTTGTGAATTACGGCCCGCTCCTGATTCTAATTCTGATTATCCTCATCCTTTTCTTTCGGCCCCAGGCGATACCGTTTACGGTTAAGAGCGTGGCCCTGTTTATCATCATCCGCGCCGGTTTCATCAGCTTGACCCATCTCGGCCAGTTTGAACCGCAGCTGATTCTTCCGACGACGGGTTTCCTTAATTTTCTGGGCGGAGGCAACACCGGCGGGCTTTTCTTTTCGGGCCATACCGGCGTGCCGATTCTGTTGGCGCTGATATTCTGGGATAATAAAATATTGCGCTATGGTTTCATCGCCCTGGCCTTTGTTTTGGGCGCGGCGATGCTTCTGGCCCATCTGCATTATACGATTGACGTGGTCGGCGCGTTCTTTATCACCCCGAGTATTTTTCAGCTCGCTCAAAAGTTTTTCAAAGGCGATTACCGGCAAATGACTCAAAGTTTAAATTAAATATTTTGTTATGCTGCCACCGGGCCATATCGCCGCGGGATTTCTTATCACGAAAGGATTATTAGTTTTAACCAAACCAGCCTTATCGGCCATCGAGCAACAGCGATTATTGTGGTGGGGGATGTTCTTCGGTTTCGCGCCGGACCTGGACACTTTCGCGGTTTTTATAAAAGTAAAACGATTCATCGGGTCGGATGATATCAGCCACCGCAAGTTCTGGTCGCACGCGCCGATTCTGTGGCTCATCGGCGGTCTGGCCATATTTTTTTTCGGGCTGGCTCGGCATAATTTATTTATTGAATATTTTGGCCTCGTCGCTTGGCTGGGTTCGTGGAGCCACTTCGCCCTCGATACCGTTCAGCACGGCGTTATCTGGTTCTGGCCCTGGCGCAAAGAACCGTTGGCTCTGTTTGATCAAGGGGTTAAAAGCCATATTCCGCCGCAGGATTTCTGGCCGTATTGGTTCCAGTCGGTTAAATTTTACGCGACTCGGTTCACTCTTTCTTTTTGCATCGAGCTGGTTGCGGTAATCGCCGCTCTCTTTGTTTATTTCCGTTAAGTGCCTTCTCCTCTTTATCGAAGGCCTGTTCTGTAGTACTTTGAAGGCATGTCCATCCCGCCGATAACCCGCTTAAAGAAATCAAAAGTCGAATACTATTGGCGCAAAATCTTTGAATTCGGCGTCTTCATTAAAGGCTTGAACGGAGTTTGGGAGACGATTGCCGGTTTATCGATTCTCATTATCGGCAAGGCGCGCTTTGGGAGCTTGTTTTCCTTTTTGGTTCGGGGTGAGCTTCTAGAAAACCCTCACGATTGGTTTATTAATGCCGCCGTCCAGGCCTTGCAGAATTTTGGCGGGGCTAAGACTTTTATCGGTCTGTACTTTTTGATTCACGGGGTCATCAATATTTTTCTTTCGATTCAGTTGTATCGCGATCGGCTCTGGGCCTACCTCGCGACGATCGGCGTCACGATTATTTTTATCGTTTATCAATTGCATCGGATATCGCTCTATCATTCCCGATTGCTCATGGCCGTTACCGGCTATGACGTCTTGTTTATTATTCTGACCTGGCATGAGTACCAATACCAAAAGAAATTGCGCTCATGAGGAAGCATATTATTTTTTGGCTGTGGGTTTTAATCATCTTGAGCGCGCTCTATTTTTATTTTTTTAGAAATGATTTGATTCTGGCGGGGGTGGCGCAAATGATGCGTCTGCCGCTGGCGTGGCGCTACGCCATTTTTTTGATTCTCGGCTGCCTGCGGGGCTTTACTCTGATTCCGGTCACCTATTTGATTTTGCTCGGCCTCGTCTTCTTGCCGGCCGGGCACGCTTATCTCTTGACTATCATCGGCGTGATGGTTGCTTCGACCTCTATCTATTATTTTGCCGAGTATCTCGGCTTGGCCGGTTATTTTGAACGGTACTATCCGCGCCAGATTGCTCGATTAAAGTCCGTGATGCGTAAAAACGAATTGCCCATCGTCATCGGCTGGAGCTTTTTTCCGATTACTCCGACCGACGTGATGTGCTATATGTGCGGGTCGCTGAAGGTCAATTTTAAAAAATTCTTCTTCGGCGTGCTGGTAGGCGAGGGCATCTCCTGCGCAATCTATATCTTTGTCGGCAAAGGCCTCCTTTTGCTGATTCTGCATAGGATTTTTGGGGGCTAGGCTCAAATTCAGCCCTACTCTTGACACGCTAATAAATTCTTGATACAATTGAGGCACAATTCATATCTCATTTGGTATCTGGAGTTATCGTTTTCCTTATCTCTATCTCATCAGGTCTCAAAGAGTGATTAATTAATGCAGAGAAGTTTTAACCGAGCATCGGCTTTTGGCCGCCGCCCAAGCAGTTTTGGCGGCAATAGCAGCGGTACTCGCCGGCCCGCCCGCCAAGGCGGGGGACGCGGTTTTCAAGGCCAACGGATTGATCCGGCGCGCTTTGTCAAAAAAGCCGTCATCACCGAACAGGTGGAAGTTTTCGTCCCCGAACATAAGTTTGCGGATTTTGCGATTGACTCCCGTTTGAAAGTTAATATTACCCGCAAGGGCTATGTCACGCCGACGCCGATTCAGGACAAAGCCATTCCGCATATTTTGCGCGGTTCCGATTTGGTCGGTATCGCCAACACCGGTACCGGCAAGACGGCTGCCTTTCTTATTCCTTTAATCAACAAAGTTCTTTTGAATCCTCAAGAAAATGTTTTGATTGTTGTGCCGACGCGCGAGCTCGCGATTCAAATCGACGACGAACTTCGCGGCTTCACCCCGGGTATGCGGATGTTTTCCGTCTGTTGCGTGGGCGGGGCGAGTATCGGCTATCAAATCTCAAATCTTCGCCGTCAGCACAATTTCATTATCGGCACCCCGGGCCGGATCAAAGACCTCATGGAACGACGCTTCATTAATTTGGCTCGCTTTAACACCGTCGTTCTCGACGAAGCCGACCGGATGCTAGACATGGGCTTCGTCAAAGACATGCGGACGATGATGATGGCCATGCCGAAAACTCGGCATACGCTGTTCTTCTCCGCGACCGTCAATCGCGAAATCGAAGGCCTCATCAATGAGTTTCTCCGCACGCCGGTCAGGATTTCGGTTAAGACCCAGGACACCGCCAAGAACGTCGACCAGGACATCGTCCGCGTTGGGGGCGGCAAAAATAAACTCCAAATGCTGGAAGAACTTTTAACCAAGCCTGGTTTCAATAAGGTCCTTATTTTCGGCCGCACCAAGCACGGCGTGGAGCGATTGTATAACACGCTTATCGCCAGCGGATTCAAAGCCGACGCGATTCACGGCGACAAGGTTCACTCTCGCCGCCAGCGCGCCTTGAAGTCGTTTAAAGAAAATCACATCCAAATTCTCATCGCGACCGACGTCGCGGCTCGCGGTTTGGATATTCCCGATGTTTCCCACGTCATTAACTATGACTTGCCCGCCACTTACGATGATTATGTCCATCGTATCGGCCGCACCGGCCGCGCCAACAAGACTGGCAAAGCTCTCACCTTCATCGAGTAAAAATTAATCAAAAAATCGCCTCGAGGCGATTTTTTGATTTTCTGATAGTTAGTATCCGTACCCGCCGTAATTATTTGGGGGATAATACTGGTAGAAGTACTGGTGAATCGGCGGAGCGATAAATACAAAGCTGCTCGTGAGATTCAAATTAGACTGAATCAATTGACCGACCGTATTTTGCGGCCGTCCGTAATTATAGACGGGGTATTGGAATCCTTGGAACGGCTGATAATACGACTGCTGGCCATACGAATTGCCGTAAGAATTTCCGTACGACTGATACGATGGCATATAATACGCCTTGGCCGAGCTGGTTACCAAACCGACAGCGACAACGATACCGACCACGAAGAGTGCTTTGGTTATGTTTTTCATAAGTTTTAAAGCGTGCGTTACTTTTATTTAATTATTTTCAGCTCATATACTGATCCGCCTCTGGCGGAAGCTGGCCGGCCCTGTCGACCGACAGCGCCGACTAACGCGCTTAGGATACCACTAAGTCTTTATTATGCAAGGATAAAATAGTTGCTGGAACTACTAAAAGATGGTATAATTACTCTAGCTCAAATACCTACCCCACACCCTGTCATAATGGCAGAAGGGGCCTGGTGAGGGCAAGGAGTTCTCTATGCAAATCGTTCTGACGGCCGTCATGGCTTTGATTGTTGCCTGGCTATTCTTCGATTATATCGTCGTCAAAAAGTGGCTTCGGTCATGGGCCGATAGCTATTGTCGGAATCGTGTCTGGTGCGTCTGTCGGGTGAACAACCGAATCGGATTAGTCACTCGAAGATACTACGACCAGGTATCACGTGAATACTGGCGATGGGAACTCAGGTCACAAACTGAAGAAACCAGAGGTTATGTCAGAGGGCATTTCATTGCGCCATACGATGTTGTCATACTCGACGCCACTAACCCCCAAGCATTGAAGTTACTGAGAGGCCTCCTTCTTGAGCGCCGAGAATTCCTTGTTCCACCAATTGAAATGAGGATTGAGGAAGCTTACAAGAAAATTAATGGCTGGTGGAATAAATATCCAGACCAAGGTTAGTTCCTCAATCAGCCCGCGAGAGAGTTCGCACGATCTGTGCCCACTCTCGCGGGCCTTATCGTTTTTATATGAAAATGCTAGAATTATTTAAATAAATTCATTCGTTCGATTGTCTTATTCAATTTATCTTCTCAAATGCGCCGACGAAAGTCTCTACTGCGGGATTACGACTGATGTGGCGCGGAGGTTTAGGGAGCAGTATTAACTATCCACATCTCATTGACTTTTAATGCGACGAGGCGTATGCTGGAGATGTAGAGGTTGTATCGTAGCTTGGTAGCAGGAATGCTAATTAAATACGTTAACCCCACCGCCCTCTGGCTTGCCGGATGGCGGTTTTAGTTTTATCATTTATTTGATGAAAAGAGCTTTTGTTTTTATTGATGGTAGCAATCTTTACTACCGGCTTAAGGGTATCGCCGGATTTTATATGAAAGAAAATGGCAAGGATTACAGTATGAGCCATTTTAAGTTTAAGGAGTTTTGTAAATGGCTGGTAGGCGACAACGGTCTACAAGAAATTCATTATTATATTGGTCAAATTAAGCGACCCAATCCTCAATCAAAAAATTCTCAAAAAGCAGAACAGATGTATTCGAGTCAGCAAAGACTGGCAGGCTACTTACAGGCTCAAGGGATAGTTATGAAGTTTGGGAAGCTTATGAGAGATCCGAGCCGTCCTGATGTGTACCATGAAAAAGGTGTTGATGTGCAAATTGCTGTAGAAATGATTAGATTCGCTCGTCAGGATAAGTATGACATTGCTTATTTGATAAGTTCAGATACTGATTTAGTTCCAGCAGTTCAAGAAGTGAAGGACCTTGGAAAAGAAGTTGTCTATGCTGGAGTTAAATTAATTCCTATAGGAGATACTAATAATACAAAAAAGAAAAACGTATTTGGCATTTCCTATGGCTTACTCGGTACCGCAAGCGATGTTAAGTTAATTGAAAAAGAGGATATAAAACCATTTTTAGTATTACGAGAGGATACTCAAGTTAAGTAGGACGCTTATATATTATTAAGGTTTGATTTACTTTATCTACCTTCTCAAATGCGCGGACGGCAGTCTCTACTGCGGGATTACGACTGATGTGGAGCGGAGGCTTAGAGAGCATCGGGCGGGGAAGGGCGGGAATTACACGCGAGCGCATAGGGCGGTAAAGATGGTATATATAGAGAGGTGCAAGGATAGGTCGAGCGCTTTGAAGCGGGAAGCGGAGATTAAACGGCTATTACGAGCGGATAAACTCAAGTTAATTAAACACCCGCCAAAATTTTATGGAAACAAAACTTAGGCGGGCAAGCACAAAACATCTCGCGAAGGTTGACCCGATTTTGAAAGAGCTGATGAAGCGGGTGAAACCACAGATCTATCCATTGCAGGATAATTATTTTCGTTCCTTGGTGCGGGCTATCGCGAATCAGCAGTTGTCGGGCAAAGCGGCCCAGACGATTCTCAATCGGATGGTGGCATTGTTTCCCAGGGGCGAATTTCCGACACCGAAGCAGTATCTGAAAATGCCGGACGGGAAACTTCGTGCGGCGGGGTTTTCATTTTCCAAAATCGCCTACACCAAAAATATCGCCCAATTTTTCATCGAGCGCGAGAAAGAGATGCAAAAGATTAACGAACTCACGGACGAAGATATTATTAAACTTCTGACCGGCGTGAAAGGCGTCGGCGTCTGGACGGCCGAAATGTTTCTGATGTCTTCGCTGGGCCGGGAAGACGTATTCTCATACGGCGATCTCGGCCTGCGAAAAGGTTTGCAGAAAGTCTACAAGTTTAAAAAAGAGCCGACGCTCAAACAGATGCAGAAAATCGTGGAAGCCTGGAAACCCTACCGGACCCACGGCGCTCGCTATATGTGGGCCAGTTTGGCTAAACCCGAACCAAAAAAGAAGTAGGCTTAATCCTACTTGTAGGAAATTAGGATATGTGCTAGGATGGGGATATGAAGAAATTCCCCGAACAGGAGTTCTACGGCACCACCACTCTGGGCGAGAAAGGCCAGGTTGTGATTCCCTCGGAAGCTCGAAAAGGCCTGAAAATCCACAAAGGCGAGAAATTGCTGGTTTTTAGCATGGGCGACGACATTGTCATTCTTTCAAAGCTTTCCAACTTGAAACAATTCGCCTTTCATTTGGCCAAGAGATTGGATTCCATCAAGAAAATTATTAAAAAAACAAACAAAAAATAATGTTTACATTTTTTAAAACAAAATTAGGAATGGTCGTCGGCGCAGTGTTGCTCGTGGTTGTAATTTTGATTGTCCGGCGCGTGACGGCCAAGCCCGCGTCAGTGGCCACGATTGTTGCCCAGACGGGCGATATCAAAGAACAAATCAGCGTGACTGGCAGCGTAACTTCGTCCGATACGGCAAATTTATCATTCCAGAGTTCGGGCCGATTGGCACGGGTCAATGTTGTCGTCGGTTCGCGCGTCGGCGCGGGCCAAGTTTTGATGGCCCTCGATACGACGCAACTTCAGGCTCAACGCCAGCTCCAGCAAGCTCAAATCAACGGCGCCCAAGCCAAACTCAATCAAGTCCAAGCTGGCGCGACGCCCGCCGATATTGCTGTCGCTCAATCCGCGGTCGCGACCGCCCAGAACACGCTTATTCAGATCCAGACCAAAACCGCCCTCGACGCGTCCCGTAAAGATATTAATGCCGTCACCGACGCGCTTCAGCTCATCTCTAATATTGATGACCCATTATATCTCGTAAAACAAGACATGAATACGGGTGCACTCAATAGCCCGATTGGTCAGGTGAGATTGAGTATCTATGGTAATTCGAGTTCTAACTCAACGACAACGGGAGGCTTGCTCGGTCAACTCAATGGAAGTCAAATCGATACGACCGATAGCATTCTTGAAAAAACAAAAGTTGATCTGGTTACTACTCAAGGGATTCTTGATATTGCCTATGCTGATTTGGTGCAAGAAAGCGCAAGTGCCACGACGACTTCGCTCGTTACCACGGCTCGCTCAAATGTATTAACCGCTCTCAATGACATCGATACTCAAATTCAGGCGCTCATCACGGCCGAGAATAATGTTCAAAACGCTCAAGCGGCGCTGACGCTGAAACAATCGCCGCCCACGGCTAACGATATTGCCATTGCCCAAGCTTCGCTCGATGAAGCGACTGCTAATCTCGCGATTATCAACGCTCAAATTAATCAAGACGTTATTGTCGCGCCCGTCGCGGGCGTGATTACGGCAGTTAATTTTAAAGTTGGTGAAACCGTGAACGCGAGCGCGATTGCTACGACGCTTCTCAATGATTCTCATTTTGAAATCGATTCTAACGTGCCCGAAACTGATATCGGCAAAGTCGCGGTTGGCGATCCGGTTTCACTGACTCTCGACGCGTTTCAGGGCGAGACATTCACGGGCAAAGTCAGCCAGATTGATCCGGCCCAGCAGATTATCGACGGCGTAGTGGTCTTTAAGGTTACGGTTTTGTTTGATAAAGCCGACCCGCGTCTGAAGAGCGGACTCACCGCCAACTTGAGCATTCAAACGGCCGAGAAAGACGGCGTGGTGGTCTTGCCCCAGGTCGCGATTCTCGAAAACGATTCAGGGACCTTTGTGGTCAAAGTCGTGAAAGGCGTCGCCACTCAAACGCCGATTACTATCGGTTTGCGCGCTTCGGACGGAAGCGTTGAAATTACGTCGGGCGTCCAAGCTGGCGATACTGTCCAAAACATCGGCCTGAAGAAAAACTAACGCATCCCGAGATGATTGATTTAAGTCACATCCAAAAAAAATACGATGACGAAGCATCGGCGACGTTAGCCCTTGACGATGTTTCATTCAAAATCGATCCGGGCGAATTCGTGGCCATCATGGGCCCGTCCGGTTCCGGCAAGTCCACCTTGCTCCATATTTTGAGTTTCATGGATCGACCCACGGCCGGTGCGTACACCTTTTACGGCAAGGACATGAGCGACTTGAGCGATGCGGAACTCGCGTCTATCAGAAACAAGGATATGGGTTTTGTGTTCCAGTCGTTTAATCTTTTGGCCCGTCAGAGCGTCTATGACAATGTCGAAATTCCGCTCATGTATTCCGATATCAAAATTGCCGACCGCAAGAAACTCGTCGAAGACGCCGTCAAGGCGGTGGGCTTATCGGAAAAACTGCACGTCGAAGCGGGCAAGCTTTCCGGCGGCCAAAAACAGCGCGTCGCTATCGCCCGCGCCTTGGTTTGTAATCCGCGGGTGATTTTTGCCGACGAGCCGACGGGAAATTTGGATTCCAAATCCGGCGGCCAAGTCATGAATATTCTCGAGGACCTGCACGCCAAAGGCCATACCATCGTCTTAGTTACCCACGAGACGTACACCGCCGGCTACGCCAATCGTTTGATTAGAATTAAAGACGGCAACGTGGAATTTGACGGTCCGACCGAGAAGAGCCACGAACACGGTACGTTCGTTAAATAAAATATATGCAACTTTCCGATACTATTAAAACCTCGCTCAAGGGCCTCCGCCAATCCAAGACGCGGACGGCCTTGACCATGCTCGGAATTATTATCGGCATCGCGTCGGTGATTTTGCTCATGTCGATTGGTCAGTCGGCTCAAGATTATATTTTGGGCCAAGTGCAGGGGATTGGTTCGAACCTTATCTTTGTCATCCCGGGTGGCTCCAACAAAAGTTCTCGCCTCGCGTCGCCCGCTTCCGTCCAAGGCATTGTCATCAAAACCCTCAATCAAGCCGACCTTGAAGCCCTGGGCCGTGAAGCCTCCATCGCGAACGTCGCGCCAGAAGTGCGAGGCCAAGCTCGCGTCGTGTACGGCAGTAATGACGATTCGGTCACGTTTGACGGCACGACGCCGAATTTCTTCTCGCTTCGAAATTACACGATTGTGGAAGGCTACCAATTTACGCAAGACGACGTGGATTCATTTAATCATGTCGCGGTCCTGGGTTCGGAGCTCGCCAAGACCTTATTTGAAAATTTCGACCCTATCGGTAAAAGTATCCGTTTGAATAATTTAAATTTCACCGTGGTTGGCGTGCTGGGTCCGAAAGGCGTGGGACCGGGTGGTATCGACCAAGATAACATCGTCCTGATGCCGGTGTCGGTCGCGCAGAAGCAGTTACTCGGGATTGATTATTACAATACCATCACCGTGCAGGCGGGGGATGCGTATGACATTAATTTTACCAAGGCGCGGGTGACGTCGGTGCTTCGCCAAGACCACGGCATTACCGACCCCAACAAAGACGATTTTACAATTGAGACCCAAGCTGACGCGGAAGCATTGCTCGGTAGTATTACATCCGTATTAACATTGTTCCTGACCGCGATTGCCTGTATCTCGCTCGTCGTCGGCGGTATCGGCATTATGAACATCATGCTCGTGTCGGTCGTAGAACGCACCCGAGAGATTGGCTTGCGCAAAGCCGTCGGCGCGACGGACAAAGATATTATTCAGCAATTTCTAGTGGAAGCTTTGATGCTGACCTTCTTCGGCGGGCTTGTCGGTATTGCCGTCGGCGCGTTGCTCACCGGCCTTATTTATCTCGGGATTGTTAATTTCACGACTGTCGCCTGGACGTTCGCCCTACCGATGACCGCGATTTTGCTCGCCACCGGCGTGTCGATTTTTATCGGCATCGTGTTTGGAATTTATCCGGCCCGCCAAGCCGCCCGCAAAAGTCCGATTGAGGCGTTGCGTTACGAATAAATCCGGATAAACTTCTTGTCAGGACTTAGATATTTGTTTAAAATATGTAATATTGGGGCGGTGTTTTGCGTATACCTAACGCAGTAGAATTATTTAACATGAAAAAATTCCTCGTATCGGCAATCATTGTCGTAGCTTTTGTGGGCTATTTTTGGTTCCAGCAACAAAGCCCGCAGGTGGTAGAGATTATTCCAAGCGTCAGCGCGACGCCGACTATAACTCCGCTTCCAACTGCGAATCCGACCGCCCTCCCGACAACCAGCGGCATGCCGGTATCGACCGCTTTACCGACTCCAGCGCCAACTCAAAGACCGACCGCGACGCCAACCCCTAAACTGGGCTTATATAAAGACGGCACCTATACCAGCCAAGTCGCCGATGCCGGCTATGGCCCCGTCCAGATAAGAGTGACTGTTCAAGGCGGCCAGATGACCAATGTCCAATTCCTGCAATATCCAACCGATGCCGGGCATAGCCGACAAGTGAGCAGTTATTCGACCCCAATCTTAAGCCAGGAGGCGATTATTGCCCAGAACGCTAATGCTAATGTAGATACCGTCTCCGGCGCCACCCAAACTTCAGAAGCGTTTATTCAAGCACTCGGCGGACTACTGGCAAGTATTAAAGCGTAATCATGAAGGAGACTCGTATCTTAATGGGGATGCCGGTTACTATAGATATTGCCGATATTTCCGCGACGGGCGAGGCCTTGCAAAAGGTCTTTTCCTATTTTGAATACGTTGACCAAAAATTCAGCACTTACAAAACCGCCAGCGAAATCAGCCGAATCAATCGCGGGGAACTGGCGCCAGTCGATTATAGCGACGACATGAAAGAAGTTTTTCGGTTGGCCGAAGAAACCAAACAGCTCACGCGCGAATATTTCAATATCAAAAAGCCCGACGGTTCGTACGACCCGTCAGGTTTGGTGAAAGGCTGGGCGATTTATAGAGCGGCCGAACTGATTAAAGGTCTGGGCTTTAAAGAATATTACGTCGATGCCGGTGGGGATATCGAAGCCCGAGGCAAGGTTTGGAAAATCGGCATTAAAAATCCGTTCCAGCAAAAAGAAATCGTCAAGGTATTGTATATTCAAGACCGAGGCGTCGCCACGTCGGGGACTTATATTCGCGGCGACCATATTTACGATCCGACCAATAGTGGGACGAATATGGACGAAATCGCGAGCCTGACGATTATCGGGCCCAACGTCTATGAAGCCGACCGGTTCGCGACGGCGGCGTTTGCCATGGGGCAAGCGGGAATTTATTTTGTTGAAAATTTAGAAGGCTTTGAAGGCTATATGATTGACCAGCACGGCCAAGCCACGATGACCACCGGCTTCGAGGCGTTTACCAAAGAAGTGCTACAATAAAATCATGTTTCGATTCATCGACAATCTGCTCAACCGCATCACCATGTACCGCTTGGTGCTGTATTATTTAATTATTTTGTGGGCGGCGGCTTTTATTTTTTCAATTTTCGGAATTTTAGCATACGAGCCATTTGGCATGGCCATCACGGCGATTATTATTTTATGCGTGTGCTGGCTGGCCAATGTCATTCTGGCCGGCGTCTTTGAGGCGCCGGTGAACGTCGAGTCGGTTTATATCACGGCGCTAATTTTAATGCTGATTTTGACGCCGATTAAAGCCGCCGACCCTTATGGCTACTGGGTCTTTCTCGTGATGGTTTCTTTAGGCGCAATCGCGTCTAAATTCATCTTGGCGATTGGCAAGAAGCACGTCTTCAATCCCGCCGCTTTCGGGGTGGCCCTAGTCGCTTTCGCCGGCGTCTATTCGGCCAGCTGGTGGCTGGGCACGGCAGTGATGTTGCCGTTTGTCCTGGTGGGCGGACTCTTGATTGTGCGGAAGCTTCAGCGGTCGGATTTGGCGTTCAGTTTTATTCTTGCGGCTTTTATATCTATCGCCGTGTCCACGTGGTTGAGGGGATTTGATCCGTTCAGCGCGGTTCAGCGCGCGTTTCTACACTCGCCGATATTCTTCTTTGCTTTCGTGATGATTACGGAACCGTTAACCACGCCGCCGACCCGCGCCCTGCGGATTATCTACGGCTGTTTTGTCGGCGCTTTGTTTTCGCCGGCGATTGGTCTGGCCGGCATTCAATCGACTCCCGAGCTGGCGTTGTTGGTCGGCAATGTTTTCTCGTATCTGGCCAGCCCGAAAACCAAGATGATATTAAAGCTGAAAGAAGTGATTCCGACCGGGACCGACTTGTATGATTTTGTCTTTACGCCCGATAAGAAATTAAAATTTAAAGCCGGGCAATATTTGGAATGGACGCTTGGCCACGATAGCCCCGATTCTCGCGGCAACCGCCGGTATTTTACGATTGCGTCTGCGCCGTCAGAATCTGATATTCGGATGGGCGTTAAATTTTATCCCAACTCGAGCACCTTCAAGAAAAAATTGGCCGGCCTTAGTGCCGGCGATGTTATTGTCGGTTCCCAGCTGGCCGGCGAGTTTACGCTTCCAAAAGATAAAAACAAAAAACTGGTTTTCATCGCCGGCGGAATCGGCGTCACGCCCTTTCGGAGCATGGTTAAAAATATGCTTGATACAAGGGAACAGCGCGATGTCGTCATGTTTTATTCGGCCCGCACGCCGACCGAGCTGGCCTATCGGGATATTTTTGACCAAGCCGTTCGGGAAAAAAGATTAAAAATGGTCTATACTGTCAATGACGCGCCGGCGGGTTGGCGGGGCCTGACCGGCTATATTACCGCCGACATGATTATGCGGGAAGCGCCGGACTGCGCTCGGAGATTTTTCTACATCTCCGGGCCGCGGTCGATGGTCGTGATGTTTGAAGATGCCTTGAAAAAGCTCGGCGTGCCGAAAAACCAGATTAAAACCGACTTCTTCCCCGGCTTCGTATAACCGCGGCTGAAACGGCCAAAAACATGAAACAAACCGGGTTTTGGTTCGTACTGTACCCTAAGCCTATAATAGGCTAATATGGATTGTCATGAATAAAATCAAGGCTTTTATCTCCGCCCACAAATTTATCAGCACCCTCATCGCCCTCGTTTTAGTTATATTCGTCTATTATAAATACTTCAAAACTTCGGCGATTGTCACCCAATACGCCCTCGCCACGGTTCAACAAGGGACGATTGTGAGTTCTATTTCCGGCACGGGCCAAGTTTCCGGTTCTAGCGAAGTGTCCGTCAATCCCAAAGTTTCAGGCACGCTCACCTATGTGGACAGCGCTCTGGAGGGCAAATCGGTCAAAGCGGGAACCGTCATCGCGACCATTGATTCAACCGATGCCCAAAAAACCTTGCGCGACGCCCAGCTTAATCTTGAAAAACTCCAAGCCACCCAAGTGACCAGCCAGCCGAAACTGCAAGATTCAATTAATAATGACCAGAACAATCTGGTCAAAAACTATCAAGATGTCTTTGCCGGCGTTTCCGGAGCATTTCTCGATCTTCCGGGCATCTTCAATGACGCCGACAATGTTTTGTACGCCAATACCTTGAACGGCTCCTGCAAGCCGGATCTTTGTGATTATCAGAATCTGGTTGATTTAAGCGCCGTAGACAATCTTAATCTGCTTATTACTCAAGCCCAAAGCGATTTTGCCGCCGCGTCCGTTTCTTATACGAAAAATTTTAACGATTACGGCGGAATCTTATATACCGCGCCTCAAGACCAACTCGATCAGATATTGGCCGAAACGATTGGCTCGACCCAACTTTTATCCCAAAGCATTAAAAGCGAACAAGCCGTCATTAATACGGTTATCCAGAATATCCAAACTCAAAATCACGCGACCGTGCCGAGCGCGATTACGGCCCACCAAACCACCTTGGCGTCTGATCTTTCCAAAATCAACAACGACCTTTCCTCGCTTCTTAACGTGCAAGGCGTGGTTTTAAGCGACCGCCAAACATTGGCGTCAGACCAGCGCAATCTTGTCTCTGCCCAGCAAACCAATCCCCTCGATCTGATTACCCAGCAAAACGCGGTCGCCGATGCCCAGCAAAATCTTTCCTATTATACGGTTCGCGTGCCGATTGACGGCATCGTCGCCAATATCACGGCTCAACGGGGCGCGAATGCGTCCAGCGGCGGGGCTTTGGCGACGATGGTGTCGCCCCAGCAAATCGCGGACGTAACTCTCAATGAAGTTGATGTTTCTAAAGTTATGCTTGGCCAGCAGGTCACGCTCACTTTTGACGCTTTGCCCGATTTGACCATGACCGGCAAAGTCATTTCCATCGATACCATCGGCACGGTCAGCCAAGGCGTCGTTTCCTATGACGTAAAGATTGCTTTTGATATCGCGAACCAAGAGATTAAACCGAGTATGAGCGTCTCGGCGGCGATTATCACCCAAGCCAATTCCGACGCCTTGGAAGTCCCGACGAGCGCGGTGAAAATTCAAGGCACGCAATCGTATGTTCAGACGGTGCAACTGCCGGCCACGCTTATCAGCGCGGGCACCGCGACCGTGGCTTCAACCGTGCTCACGGCCGCGCCTCAAAACCAGATCGTCACGACCGGCATTCAAAGCGATACCATGACCGAAATCACCAGCGGTCTTAAAGTCGGCGATATTATCGTCGTCCGAACCATTACCGGCGCCGCTGCTACCACGACTTCCAGCGCCGCCGGCGGTCTGCGCATCCCTGGCCTCACCGGCGGCACCGGTGGCGGCGCGACCCGGGCGACCACCACCGCCCCAGGAAGATAATCTATGATTAAATGTACGGATATCGAAAAAATTTACCACGATGGCGGCGATCCCACCGTGGCTCTGAAGAATATTTCTTTTACGATTGAGAAAGGCGAGTTCGTGGCCATTATCGGGCCGTCCGGTTCGGGCAAATCAACCCTGATGCATATTCTGGGCGCGCTCGATTCTCCGACCAACGGCATTTATGAGCTCGATGGCAAAAACGTTTCAGCGCTGTCGGAAGAACAGCTGGCCGATATCAGAAAAAAGAAAATAGGATTTGTGTTTCAGTCGTTTAATCTGTTGCCTCGGGCGACAGTGCTGCGCAACGTCGCTCTGCCGCTGGTGTACGCCGACGTTCCGGAAGAAGAACGCCTGGCACGTGCCCGCCAAGCCTTGTTGAGCGCCGGCATGGATGAATCAAGGTTCGACCATCTTTCCAACCAATTATCGGGCGGCCAGATGCAAAGAGTCGCCATCGCCCGCGCCCTGGTGAATGACCCGGCCCTGATTTTGGCCGACGAGCCGACCGGAAATTTGGATTCCAGAACCGGCGAAATTGTGCTCGACACGTTTCAAAGGCTGAACCGGGAACTGGGGCGCACGATTATTTTGATTACGCACGAGCCGTACGTCGCCGAACACGCCGACCGCATTATCACGGTCAAAGACGGGATGATTACCAGCGACGTCAAAAATTTGCATAAACGAATCATCAATCACCATGACGCTTAAAGATTTATTTCAAGAGACTTTTTCCGCGATTACGGTCAATAAAGTCCGGTCCGGCTTGACCGTGCTCGGGATTGTCATCGGCATCGCCTCGGTCATCGGTTTGGTCTCCATCGGCCAAGGCGCCCAAAATAGCATCTCCGCCAGCATCCAATCAATCGGCTCGAATCTGATTATTGTCACGCCGGGCGCCGCGCGCGGGGCGGGCGTGCAGTTCAGCGCCGGCCGGGGCAGCGCCCAAACGCTGACCCAAGCCGATGCCGACGCGATTAAAGCTACCGTAACTGAAGTCGCGGGCATCGCGCCCGAAGTTTCCCGCCGCTACCAAGTCATCGCCGGCGGGCTGAATACGAACACGAGCGTCATCGGCACCGTGGCGGATTATACCAATGTCCATAATTTTCAAATGGATGAAGGGTCATTCATCACTGACCAGCAGGTCCAAAGCGTCGCCAAAGTGGCCGTGCTCGGCCCGACGACGCGAGACGATTTATTCGGCGTCGGTTCGGAAGCGCTCGGCCAGAAAATTAAAATCAACAAAATAGAATTTACCGTCATCGGCACGACAATTGCCAAAGGCGGTTCCGGTTTCACGAATCCGGACGACGCAATTTATGTCCCAATCTCGACCGCCCAGCATTATCTGGCCGGCGGGAATTACGTGACGGGGATTGATTTGTCGGCGGTGAGCCAGCCGGCGATGGTTGACGTCCAAAATCAGGTTACTAGTTTATTGCTCCAGCGCCATAATATTTCCGATCCGACCCTGGCTGATTTCAGCGTCATGAACCAGAATGACATTACTTCGGCCGCGTCCAGCATCACTAACACCTTTACCCTTCTTCTGGCCGCCATCGCCGGTATTTCGCTCGTCGTCGGCGGAATCGGCATCATGAACATGATGCTCACGAGCGTCACCGAACGGACGCGTGAAATCGGCTTGCGCAAAGCCATCGGCGCGACGCCGAAAGATATTTCTCTCCAATTTTTAACCGAATCAGTGATGCTGACATTTTTCGGCGGGGCCATCGGCGTTGCCATCGGCTGGGGTATTTCCCTTCTCGCCGGCCATTTCTTGAGCCTGAATACTTCCGTAACATTATCTTCCGTCGCACTGGCTTTTGGCGTTTCGGCCGGTATCGGGATTGTTTTCGGTTATTACCCTTCGCGTCGTGCCGCCGGTCTTAATCCCATTGAGGCATTGCGTTACGAATAATCCCGCACATAACGAGCAGAAGTCTCTGTTGTGGGCGATGGTTAAAGTTTTATAAAATAATTTTTCGGGCACTAGGATATTGGTTCTGGCTATATATGTAGCGAGACCAGAAGCCCACTGCTCGTTATGTGCGGGATGAATAAAAACATAGCGATAGTATTGATGGTTGTATTCGCGGGAGCGGGATTTTATGGCGGGATGAAGTATCAGCAAGGTCAAACTCCGGATCGCGGTACGGGCACGTTTGCCGGCCGCACGGGCGGGACAGGCCGTGGCGGCGTCGCTTTCAACGGCACCTTCGGGCAAGTCATCGCCAAGACCGCTACGACCATCACGGTTCAGTTGGCGGACGGCAGTTCGCGTATTGTCTTTATATCCGCGACGACTCCCGTAGCGAAGCAGGCGTCCGGCACCTTGAATGACGTCGCCGTCGGCACCAATATCGCCGTGACGGGCACGAGCAACAGCGATGGCAGTGTCACCGCGTCTCAAATTCAAATCCGTCCCGCCGGCACGCCCCGTCCCAGTCCCTCGCCGACGCCGTAATTTTAACCCGTTCAAGATCTCGCCCGCTTTGAGCGGTCGTAGACCTTGGGCGAGGAATCTTGAATCGGGTTGACTTTTTCTTGAGAAGGCCTAGAATCTAACCCATTGTACTTTAGGAGGATTGAGTCATGGATTGTCCGTATTGTAATGGTTCTGGAAAGAAAACCTTCTTTGTGTTCTTTGAACTGGACTGTGGTAGATGCAGTGGCACTGGCCAGAAGCTGGACATGACCCCCAGTCAAACGTGATCCCAATGATCACGTGCCGAGCAAGAAAGAAACCCGCGCGGCCGAAAACATCGAGGTTCCGGCGAACCGGAAATCCAGGCTCATCCCGGGTGTCAAAACCGACTCCAAGCACAACATGTAGCACTGGCGAGTTCTGTCCAGGGATGAAGTGGCGGCGCGTTCAACGCGCCGCCTTTACTTTTTCCTCCCGAGTTTTATGATGCCCCAGGCCTAAACTTCTTTAAATTACAACAGAATGATTGATTTTGATAATTTTCAGCAAATAATAGATAGAAAATTTTGGAGATGTATTACGAGAGACACCCTATGTCCAGTTGGGGAGCAGTCTAAAGATAAATTGCTTCGCATCCTCTATGATTCAATTGTGGATAAGACTTATTATCCATCTCCACCCCGAGAGTACCTTGTGAGCCATAAATCACAGAAAGTAGCCAGAATAGTTCCAGTTTTTGAAATAAAAGATTATTGTCTGTATTATTTTTGTGTAAAGCGACTTGAAGATTTTTTGACTAAAGAGCGAACCCCTAATACTTTTGGTGGATGGAGATTGAGTAATAATTTTAGTGAATTAGAACGACAAGAATTAGAGCGAAGATATCCTTATGTCGATCCCGAGTATTTTTCAGAAGGCTCTTTTAATCCATTGGCCTGGGTTAAATTCTGGGGTGAATTTACGGCTTTATTATACTCAACCCTAGAGCGAGAACAGGAGGGGTTTATTGTTGAGTTTGATATATCTAATTTTTATGATTGCGTAAGACTGGATATTCTAGAGAATAATATTAGGTCAGTATCTCCTGCAGAGTTACAATTTGAAGTTAGTTTGCTTATGCATTTTTTAAAATACTGGAATAGGAAATTTAATTCCTATCACCCACAATCTGCAGGGATACCTCAAGACGAATCCCAAGATTGTTCTAGAATTTTGGCTAATTTTTATCTCCAGGCCTATGATAAAAAGATCAACAGGTTATGTTCTGGAATGGGAGCTAGATATTTCAGATATGCAGATGATCAAGTTATATTTGCAGAGAATAAATTAGTAGCCGGTAGACTCTTGTTTGAGGCGTCAAAAGAGTTATCTAAAATTGGTTTGAACATTAATACCAGTAAAGTTAAAGAGTTTAGTTCAAAGAAAGACTACGCAAACTTTTGGTCGTTCGACATACATCAAAATTTAGGCAGGAAAGATATAAAAAATGCTTTTGCAATCTGGAAGGATAGAAAAGATAAAATAGATGGGTTCCGCAATTACCCATCTATTATTAAAAGATTTATTAGTAACGACCTTTCTGTACTGGATTTAAATGAGTACAATATGATTATGACTGAAGCTCTGTCTCGTGAGATGTATTCAGTCTATGATTCTCGCCAGCTAAAAAAGATATATTTGAAATTACACGAGGATGAAAAGAGAAAATTTATTAACGAGCTAAATCAAACGGCAAAAGTTTTTCCTTTTAATAAATTTCATTTTATCCTTAAGAAATTTTTTAGTGAATTTGGCTTTGATTGTTCTGATTTAGACTTAAAAATTAATGAATTAAGGCTTTAGGTATCAAATATGTTGAAAAACACAATAACTATTTTAATTTTTACTACAATCGTGATAGTGTTTTTTATTTATCGAAACGAAGCGAAAGCGCCTAGTGAGATGGTGACACCGAAGGTAAGCCAAGTAATCAATTCAGCAAATACTATTTTTGATAAAGCGCGGATAACCAAGAAACCGTTTGGGATTTATATCACGCCGAAGAATTCGCCGGTTCAGCCGGAGAAATTTACGGGCTATCATACGGGCGTGGATTTTGAGACGACCTCGGCGGAGGAAAATATCGATGTGTCGGTGCCGGCATTTTGCGACGGTAAATTATTGTTGAAAGAATATGTGTCCGGCTACGGTGGCGTGGCGGTGGAGTCTTGCGTGCTCAATAATCAACCTGTAACGATTATCTATGGCCACCTACGGCTTGCCAGCATTACGCCGGCAGTCGGGCAATTATTAAATAAAGGGGATTTGCTCGGCGTTCTTGGTAAAGGCTATTCCACCGAAACCGACGGTGAGCGCAAACATCTCCACTTTGGTATTCACATCGGTTCCGCCATCAATATCCTCGGCTACGTTCAAACCCAATCCGCTCTCTCCGGCTGGCTGGACCCCGTGCAATTTTTGAAATAGTTGACAAAAGACATCTTTTAAAGTATGATTAGTTTCGAAGGAGGGATTGATGCGAAAGAGCTTTTGGATACAGGAGTTTATAATCATCTTGGCGGTGGTGGCAATGCTGTTTGTTGTCGTGTCAAGAACGGACGACAAGCAGAAGCGGGTCGGCATTCAGAACTCATTCACAGCTAAGATTGTGTCCGTCGAACCAGTCAGAAGTTGTGACGCGATTCCGCCGACGAGCTATCTTCAAGTTGTGTTTGATCGGCCAATCGGGGTAAGGATAGCTGGCTATTCTTCCGACTCAATCTTGCTTGTTGAAGTGGTTGATGGGTCGGATCTAAGGATTATGCTTGATGGTCAGTCAAAGAAGCAGTCCAGATGGAGGCTCTCTGAAGAGCAAAAGCTTGGATGTGCTGGCAACGGAGAACGTCATCTTCTTGTCCACGATCTTGAGCAGATTTCCCAGCCATGACTCGCGCAGGAACCAGGCGAAACCCTCGGTTCCATGCCGCGGGTTTTTCGTTTTAATAAATTGTGCTAATATCCGCATATGTATAACCAACTTGCATCACAAGAACAAATAGACAAGACCGTCACGGCGCTCAAAACTAACGGCATTGATTCGTATGTGGCTAAAGATAGCGCCGACGCGAAGGCCAAGGTTATAGAGCTGATTCCGAAAGGTGTACAGATTATGACGATGCCGTCGGTCACGCTGGATACGCTCGGGATTGCTAAAGAAATAAATGAATCCGGAAATTATGATTCTGTGCGCGCCAGGCTCTTAAAGATGGACCGCAAGACGCAAGCCCGCGAAATGAAAATGCTTGGCGCCGCGCCGGAATACGCTATCGGGAGCGTCCATGCCGTGACCGAGGATGGTAAGGTCGTGATTGCTTCAGCGACCGGAAGTCAATTGCCGGCCTACGCCTATGGCGCGGATAAAGTCCTTTGGGTCGTCGGTACGCAAAAGATTGTCAAAGACATCGCCGACGCTTTTAAGCGCGTCCAAGAATACGTTTTGCCGCTCGAAAGCGAACGGGCCAACAAAGCTTACAACATTACGACCGGCAGTTTCGTCGCCAAGGAACTGGTTATCAATCGAGAAATCACGCCCGGACGCATCACCGTCGTTTTTGTGCCCGAAGTCATTGGTTTCTAAGACGAAGTAATGTGATATAGTATGAGCATGACATACGAAGAAGGAATTTTGGGAATTCCGAAACAATTTAAGTATCAGCCAGAGATTATCAACAAGGATAAAATCCGCCCGTTCCAGCGGATTATTGTTTTGGGGATGGGCGGGTCGCGCTTAGCCGCGGATATTTTGAATATGCTCCAGCCGGAACTGGATATCCATATCCATTCCGATTATGATTTGCCCGCTTTGAGTTCTGAAACATTAGCGGAGGCGCTAGTGATTGCCAATTCCTATTCGGGCAATACGGCTGAACCGATTTCGGGCGCTAAAATTGCCATTGAGCGGGGACTTAATCTTGTGATTATCGCGAGCGGCGGGGAATTGATTACGCTCGCGAGGGAAAAGCAGATTCCTCACGCGGTTCTGCCTCATAGCCCATATCCGCCCCGGATGATGCTCGGCCATGACCTCGTAGCCATGGCGGAAATTATTGGCTTTGATTCTGCCGAATTGCAATCATGCCAGCACATTGATGCCCAAGCCTTAAAATCTGAAGGCACGCAAGTCGCCCGGCAGATGGGTTCGGCGATTCCGCTTATCTATACCTCGGAGCGTTTAAATGAACTCGGTTATATTTGGAAAGTTATTTTAAATGAAACCGCGAAGATGCCGGCGTTTCATAATCGTTTTCCCGAAGCGGACCATAACGAAATCGCCGGATTCCAAGGCGATTGGGCGGCCGGGTTTCATTCTATATTTATCCGGGACGAACTTAACGCGCGCCTTGGCGAGCGGATGGATTTAACCGCTAAACTATTTCAATCGCACGGCATGCTGGTGGCTTCAATACCTCTGGCCGGCGTTTCCTTGGCCGAAAAGATTATTTCCTCGATTATTGTCGCTCACTGGACGGCCCTGGAATTGGCCGTCACAAATAATGTCGAACCGCTCGCGGTGCCGGAAATAGAAGAGTTCAAGAAAGAGCTACACAATCTAGTAAAACCTTAACCTCCACAATCGGAATCAGTTGTGCATGTTTGATCCGGATTATCGCTACAGACGCCATTACCGGCGTCATCTATATTTGTACAAGAAGGTAAACCTGAACCGTTGACCGAGCTATCACTTGCGCATTCAATATCAGTTGTGCAGGTCTTGGTTTGATCATTGCTACAAATCCCATTACCGGCATCATCTTTGTTTGTGCAGGTACCGGCAGCACCTGAAGTGTTAGATGAAGCGCATTGAGCTTCTCCTGTGCAGGGTGTCCCCGTGTCGGTGCAATAGCCGTCTTTACAAAGAGGGTCGATACCGCCGCAATCAACTTCACTCCCGCAGGGTTGCCCAGGATTTTGGGGAGAATTAGCGGAGCAAACGTAATTTACGCAGAAGTTTGTGGGAGTTTTAGGTGTACTGCCAGTTGCTGGCGCGGTGCCGGCCGTGGGATTGGTCGCCGGTATGCCGGGGAGTTTAACCACGCTGCCAACGAGGTCGGGGTTGATGGTATTGAGAATTATAAAAGCCGAGAAGAGGACCAAGGCGCCGTAGACGGCGTTTTTCATAATAGTTTTAGCTCGACTGACTCTGTCGGCACCGCCAGCGGCAGTGAACCATAAGAATCCGGCGTAGAAAAATCTGACAAAGATAACGAGGCCGATAATCGACAGCGACCAGACAAATATCGCCGAAATCAATTGGCCGAGATCGGTGGGCAGGCCCTTGCTGGGGACGGGGAAATCCGTACTCTTTGGAATCGGACCATTATTAACTGGACCAGTGGAAGGCGTCCCAATACCCGAGACAAATTTGACATCTTGGGTATCGGGACTCGCGGCTGCGGCGTACGTGCCGGTTACCGGATTGACGGCCGCGGCCAGCCATAGGCCATTGGCGGTCCACGTCCCGGCAAAAACAGTTTGGCCATCGCCGCCGTTATCAGAACTATCAAAGGAAGTGAACTTATCGCTTGTTTTGTTGGAATTCACGACAAATAAACCAAAGCCATTTGTATTTTGGACGAGAATTCCGGTTTGAACTCCATCCGCGAGGGAGATAGGATCTTGTCCGGGATCATCGGCGCAAGTAGTAAGAGTCTTTGAGTCGATAGACCCGTCTGGATTAAGCCACGCCGCGACATATGAACTATCAGTTGAGTTATAAATAATACCGGCATTGTCTTGGGCTTGGCCAAGTTCTGTCGCGGTCCCGATTGTGCCATCCGCGGAAACCGGTTGGATTTTTAATTTATCTCCATCCAAATAGGTGGCGCAATATTCTTTGGTCTTTGTATTAATCGCCACGCTCGGGGCACTGCCCTTAAGACTGACGTCGGCGAGCTTAGTCGGGCCGGTGATTGTGCCGGAACCATCAATACCAACGACCATAATTCCAACACTATTGGCGGCTTTTTCGTAAACTAAAACAAAACGCTGATTGATGGCGTCAAATTGAATGTCGCTGGCGCTATAGAGATGAGCCCCGCCCGTGGCGATTTTGAAGGCTGTACCCGAAGCCGAACCGTCTTCTGATAATAACTGGCCCCATAGGACAGCGCTTGGATCTTGGCCAGATGTCCAGACGACCAGATATTTATTTAGACTTGGACTATAAGAGACTTTCGGCGTGTGGGCACCACTGCCGCCGATGTTTAAAACCGACCCGCTGGGCTTATTCGCGTCGGTCATTAATTGGCCTTGAATTTTTCCGCCATTTTCGGCGACAACGAGCCATAATTTTTTAGCCGGATCAAAAACAAGACTGGGGTTTTTGCCAGATAGCGCGGTCACGCCGGCACTGGTTGGACTAATCAGGCAAGGAGCATCTTGGGGATAGACATAAGCCCAGCCGGTGAATGAGGTTCCGTCATATGGGACAGGATTAACGCCAGGATAGTTATAAATATAAAGAGGGTTGCCAGGACTACTATGTTCAGATTCGCAGTAAGTAGAAACACCATCACCGCCATCGCCATAGTTACAAGCCTCGGCATTGTTTGTTTGGCATAATTTTAAACATGTGGCTAAACTTAAACCAGATGGTGTCGTATCAAACGTAGGACTCGTTCCTCGTATCTGTCCACCGACGATTACATTTTCAGGGCAGAAATTTCCTCCGCCGCCACTGCCAGGACCGGGATTTGGCCCAGGTGCTGGGGTAGGATTTGGAGCACCGGCCGGGCAAGTGCTTGGATCAGTGGCGTCAAGAGGGCTCTGAAGCACTATAATATTTGACCGTTCTTTTAAATCGGTGTTGCCATTGCGTGCGTCGCCGGCCGTGACCATGAATCCAAGCTGTTCTCCCGCTTTAAATTGATAGCCCGTCATTGGCGCCCAGCGGTTGTCGTAGTACCAGTTGCAGGTGGCATCGGAGATTGGCGCACCGGTAATCGGATCTCTCCCGTACCAAGCTTCAATAATTCCAGATCCAACCCACTTGCCGTTTATATTTAAAAAAAGCCAGAGTGTGTACTGGAGACTAGACGGACTCCCGTCGGGGTTAGTTCCAATAAATCCAGGAAGGTCGGTCTGGTCGGGCCAGCGGTTGGGGCCATTTTTTCTATCAAAATCAACGCTGACCGGGCCGTTAAGCACAACACTGTTGATAGTGGCTGTCACGGGCCAACTGGCAACGTCTTGCGGAGAACTGCCGGTTATGGTGGCCTGGCTTAAATTAAAGGCGTCTCCAGTCGCGGCGACGATGTGTTTTTGAGGACTAAAAAAAGCTAGCAGGATGATGCTACAGACGATAAAAATGCGAGATTTCATCTTTTACATATTATAGCGTATTAACAAAATAGATAGTATGTGGATTATCCACCCCGCATATAACTGTCAGCATTTTTGTCTGGACCTTGCGGGTCAACTGACAGTTATGTGCGGGGTCCACCCCGAGTATAAAATAAGATTGCAACGTAGCAGGTCGTCAGTCCGTATCCATGTGATATACTAAAACGGATGAAACGAGCACTAGGATATCGTGGTTTTTTCGTGTTCCTGGCGATGATTTTGCCGGGATTGTGCTTTGGTATTTCGGCCCGCGCGAGTACTGCGAGTGATACAGACCAGCAGATCCAGTCCCTCCAACAGCAAATCGACCAATATCAACAACAGATTGACGCCGTTCATTCGCAAGCCGTCACGCTGCAGGGCCAGATTGCGGTGCTCACTGCGCAAATCAATCAATACACATTGCAATTAAAAAGCTTAGCCCTTTCAATCAGTCAGACGAACGCCGATATCAAAGATACGCAGAAAAAAATAAGCGACGCGGAGGCGCAAATAAGCCAAGATCAGATTGTGTTGGCCCAGTATCTTAGAGTGGTGTATCAGAACGACCAAGAAACTCTGACGGGCATTTTATTTAAAAACAACACGCTCTCGGATTTTTTTAATGACGTGAATAGTATTAGCACCACCCAAGATCAACTCAAGACGACTATCGATACCATTAAAGCTCTCGATACGTCTTTGACCGCCACCGAACAAGATTTAGAAGACAAACAGACCACTCTTGAAAATCAGCAAGGTGAGACCCAAGTTCTCCAAAGAAATATCGCTCAAAATAAAGCTCAACAAAATTCTCTTCTGAAAAACGCTCAAGGCCAAGAGCTAACGCTCCAGCAGAAAAAAAACACTCTCCAACAAGAAATTTATTATTTGGAACAAAACGGCGTATCGGTGGATGATGCCATAAAGTATGGCAATCTGGCCGCAATCGCCGCGGGCATCCGGCCGGCATTCCTGCTCGCCGAACTTGATCAGGAATCAGGCATTGGACAAAATGTCGGCAAGTGCAATCGCGCCGGCGATCCGCCGTCAAAGAGTTACAAAGTCGTCATGAAGCCGAGCCGCGATATCCAGCCTTTTTTACAGATAACGTCCGAACTCGGGCTTGATCCCAATACGACGGCGATTTCTTGCGCCGCCGCGGGCGGTTATGGCGGCGCGCTCGGCCCCGCTCAATTCCTGCCGTCAACATGGCTCGGCTATGCCGACCAAGTTGCCAGTCTCACCGGCCATAGTCCGGCCAATCCGTGGAATATCGAAGATGCTTTCACCGCCGCCGCCGCGAAGCTTTTTAAAGCCGGGGCGGGGAGTAAAGACAAAGCCGGGGAAATAGCGGCCTCAAAAGCGTATTATTGCGGCAACTCGGCCAGTACGAGAAAAGATTGTATTAATTACGCGAACAATGTCCAAGCATTAGAAAGTCAAGTTCAGCAGAATCTTTAAATCTATGAGAATTAAGAAATCAAAATTACTACTCATATCCGCGGGCGCTGTTTTTGCGGTGTTTTTATATTCGGCGCCGGCCCAGGCCGCAAGTATTTCCGCCTCTATTTCTTCGCTGACGAATTTATTTTCTCAAAAACAAATTGAAATCATAATTCCTTCGCCGACCGCCCCGCCGGTGCCCTGGACCATCTCTCAAAAAATTACCGAAGCCGAAAATCTTCTCAAAGGCGTTACTTTAACGGTCGGGGATAACGATATCGCCTACACCGAGACGCGCTATACGCTGGTGAACGGAAAACTGGCGCCGACCGTTAAAAATTTCAAAGAGCCGGAAAAACAAATCGCCCTGGCAGTCCTTGACACCGTCTCCGGCCAGATTCAAATCGTGACTATCGTCAAACACGGCGCCGATTTAATCGCCCCGCCCGGTTGGAACATTAATATTCTTCAGCGCCTAAGCGGAATTATTTGGAACGGCTGGAACACGGCTTACAAAATCAACGTACCCGCCCACAGCGTGGTTATTGCCAATGTCTATCCCAACGAGACCGACACTAAAATTGCCCAAAAACAAAAAGGCAAGACGGTCTATGTGACCCAGCGGACAATTGATTATGAATTATACGCCCCATATAGCCCCGATTTGCATTCATCAGAATTAGTTAAGTCGGGCGCGGGCTATACCGCCGCGGTTATTGCCAGGGCTTTCGATGATTTGCGCGTTGCCGGCGTGAAATCGCGCGCGGTTTCCGGCGCTCTCGTGGCTGATGTCTTCGCTTCGCATTCTGAATTTTTCGGCCACATTCCACTGCTTGAACAAACCGATCTCACGGAATTTGAAATCGATCCGCAGAATACGGTGGAGCGGGCCCAAGTCATTATCGGCGCGAATCAAGACCAGGCTTTCGGCACGACCTGCAGCAGCTCGAGCGCGTGCGGGTGGCTTCAATTCATGCCGAGCACCTATGCCACGATTGTGAGAGATTACCCTTCAGCTAAATTAATCAAAGATTTTAAAACCGGCGCCGCCGATCACCTTAATTCAATGAAAGCCGCCGTCTTGCTCTATGACGAAAATCTTAATGGCCTCATCAAAACTAACGGTCAAAAAGTACTGACCGATCCAAAACTGGAGGAGTATTTGGCGTCTTCTTATAACGGCTCGCCGAAACATGTCTACGCGACTCTCACCGCTTCCATCATCGGCGGTCTTCAAGATTGGATTGACGGCTTAACGGCTAAAAAAGGCGGCCTCCAAGATGAAACCAAAGGCTATCTGGTCAAGCTCCGCTATCTGCAACAGCATTATAATCCTCTCAATTCAACAGTCGCGGCCAAGTGAGTCCTACTTCTTTTTTGAGAACAACTTGAAGTCGAGCAACACTTCTTCAGCGTGGAGTTCGGGCTTTACGTTTTCGTAAATTTTGGCGATGAGCCCTTTCGGATTAATCAGAAACGAAGTTCGCATGGTGCCCAGATATTCCCGGCCCATAAATTTTTTCTTGGCCCAGACGCCGTATTTTTTGACGACTAATTTTTTCTCATCGGCGAGCAAAGTAAAAGGCAATTTGTATTTCGTCACAAACTTGTCATGACTTTTGACGGAATCGACGCTAATACCCAGCACATCAAGTTTTAATTTTTTAAAATCGGGATAGTTGTCTCGGATTGAGCAAGCTTCCTTGGTACAGCCCGGCGTATCATCTTTCGGATAAAAATAGACCAGCACCCAGTGGCCTAAATAGTCCGACAATGAATGTTCTTTGCCGTTCTGGTCTGAAAGCGTGAAGTCCGGAGCCTTTTGTTTGAGTTTGATTTTCATCATATTTTGCAATATACTAACTAAATTATGAAGCGTCAACCCCGTAATACAACTTCGATTAGCTCGGCCAAAGCCGAGCATGTTCGGTCAAAAATCGGAGTTGATATACGGGGTCAAGATACTCAAAAAACTGTCTATGTCGGCATGTCCCCGAAGCAATCGCTGCGCGATGCTACGGGGCAGGCGCGCGGAGTTAAGTCTGCGGTTGTTTATGTTGGTATGTCCGGGGGTGTAGATTCTTCCGTGGCCGCGGCCTTGCTGAAGAAGCAGGAATTTAAGGTGGTCGGGGTTTTTATGAAACCGTGGCAACCAGGCGAAGGAACAATGAGCAATGAACAAGGAACAAAAAAAAGAGTTTCAGGGGTACCTGCTCATGGTTCATTGTTCAATGATCATTGTCTCTGGAAGCAAGACCGCGAAGATGCGATGCGCTCGGCCGTGGCCATCGGGATTCCATTGCTGACTTGGGATTTTTCCAAAGAATATAAAAAGTTAGTGACGGATTATATGATTCGCGAGTACAAAGCCGGTCGGACGCCGAATCCCGACGTGATGTGCAATAAAGAAATTAAATTCGGATTATTTTTGAAACGCGCTTTGAAAGAAGGGGCGGATTTCATCGCGACGGGACACTACGTGCGTTTAAGAAACAATGAACAGGGAGCAATGAACAGGAAACATGTTCATTGCTCCCTGTTCATTGCTCATGATTTAAATAAAGACCAGTCTTATTTTTTGTGGACGCTGACGCAAGAGCAATTAAAATATTGTCTATTTCCGGTTGGAGAGTATATCAAGCCCGAAGTCCGGAAGCTGGCCAAGAAATTTAAACTGCCGAATCACGCCAAAAAAGACAGCCAGGGCGTGTGCTTCATTGGGCCGTTAGATATGAAAGAATTTTTACTCACGTATATCAAACCCAGGAAAGGCAGGATCATTTTAATGAGTGGGCAAGGAAACCTGCCTGCCGGCAGGCAGGTTGGGACTCACGACGGCGTCTATTATTACACTATTGGCCAACGCCACGGACTGGACATCAAAGACGGCGGCGGGCCATACTATGTCGTCGCCAAAGATATCAAGAAAAATATTATCTATGTCGGTACCGATGCTCAAGCCGTTACGCAAAATACCAAAGTTGAAGAATTTAATTGGCTAAATCGGCCATCTTTGCCAACACGTCTGGATGTCAAAGTCCGTTACCGGACGAAGTCGGTTAAAGCTGTACTGGATAAAAAAGGCGTTTTAAAATTTGAAAAACCGGAGCGCGCCGTTACCTCCGGCCAGTCCGCAGTTTTCTATCGGGGGAAAGAATTGCTTGGCGGCGGGATTATTGTATGATAGGTTTTTCGTATCGTACTTTGTTTGGAGGTGCAAATTGGCGAATCATTACGGCGGAAACAAAGCGCGGTCTATGGGATCAGAACAGGAGTACACGCATTGTTACGAAGTTCTTGAGCAGTTCATCGGGTCTGTAAGGCTCAATCCGAACCAGACCATCACAGATCTTCGTCAGCGGTTGAGATTGAGGCTCAAACGGGAGAGAGACGAAAAAAGAGTGGGTTGGATCGTCATCGCCTACGGCGCCCTGACCCTGCTCATCGATTCCGGAATGCTTGCGGTCTCTGCGACAGTGGAACAGCTCGAGGAACTTCTCAAGTGGGTGACAATGTTACCCGCTTCTGATTTCATGCATTAACTGCCGTTCAGCGTCAAACCACTAAGCAGGCTCGTGCCGGTCATCTCGACTGGCACGAGCATTTTTAATAATTCCAAAATCGTCGGGGCGACATCGGCGAGGAGGCCGTCGGCTTGAGCAAGAGATTTATTTAGTTCATCAATAGTGCGCGGACGGGCGTATTCGCGGCCGATTAAATAAAACGGTACGGGATTATCATCGTGCTTGGTCTCTTGGGCGCCCGTGTTTTTATAGATCATCGATTCGACATTGCCGTGATCGGCGGTGATGAGCATAATCCCGTCTTTGGCTAAAACTTTTTCTTTAATCACGCCTAGAGCGGTATCGACAGCGCGCACACCTTGCGTTGCGGCTTCCAAATTTCCAAGATGGGCGAGGATATCGCCGTTCGCGATATTGATAACATAAAAATCATAGCCATTGCGGTCTAGTTCGGTTACAACCTTGTCTGCAATATCCCTGGCCCGCATTTCCGGATGTTCTATCGGATTCTCAAGCGAGTCAATAAAGAAATCGGTTTCGCCCTCATAGGGTGCGTTGCGCAGGCCGTTGAAAAAGAAGGTCACATGGGCGTATTTTTCGGTTTCGGCGATATGGAGATGTTTTTTACTATCCGCGCTTAACACCTCGGATAAGCAATGATCAATCGGCGGGGGTGGAAACAACACATGCAGAAGCGGAGAGTCGCTATAGCGCGTCATCGAAGCGAGATAGAGATTAGCGGGAAGCACGCGGGGAAACTTATCAAATGATTCATCGGTGAAGGCTTGGACGAGCTGGCGCATTGAATCTTCCCGGAAATTAAAGAACACAATCGCGTCGCCTGCCTTCACTAAATCTTCGGCGGGCAAGCCCTCTTTGTTTATCATGACCGTCGACGGGATTCCGCCATCGTGGATATCTTGGACATAGTAGCCTTCTAGTGTCTTAAAAATATCATCGCTCGGCGTGCCTGTACCTTGGGTGAGCAGATTAAACGCAATTTCGGTCTTTTGCCAATTATTATTGCGGTCCATGGCGAAGTCTCGGCCGATTAATGTCGCGAGGTGGTCCAGCCCGCCGATTTGACCGGAGAGTTTTTTAAGGGTATCGCCTGCTTCCTTGAGCCCGGAATCCCGCCCGTCGGTGAAGAGGTGGATTTTATAAGGCGCATTGCTGTCCTTGGCAAACTTTACCAAAGCAATGAGATGATTGAAGTGAGCGTGCACCGCCCCGGAAGTTAAAAGCCCCACAATATGAAGCGTGCCCGCCTGTCCGGTAGGCAGGGAATTATTAGTCTGGATATGATGGACCGCTTCTTCCAGGGCCGGATTTTTAAAAAATTCTCCGGTACCGATAGCTTTATTAATTCGGGTCAAGTATTGGAAAATAATCCGGCCGGCGCCGAGGGTTAAATGGCCAACCTCGCTATTACCCGATTCGCCAAAAGTCATCCCCACCGCCGGCCCGGAAGCTTGCAGAAGCATCGACGGATAGTTCTGAAAAATTTCATCCAAAACCGGCGTCCCCGCGCCGGCAATCGCATTGCCATTTATGTTCTTGGAATATCCCCAGCCATCCAAAATTGTCAGCACGATTGGCCGCATGAGTAGAGTATATCAAGAGCTTGGCTTCATGCCCAGCTCGACCGATAATCAACCTGCTCCTGCGGCAGGTTGCCATCTAGATGCTCGCCCCTTCACCACATAATCTCCAACCATGTCCACACGCATTGTGTCGCGTAGCCTAAATGTGGCTATCCGATGTGATGCGTTTTTCGTTTTAATTTAAAAAATAAGCGAAGCCTTTGTAATTTTATTCAATCTGCACAATCGGTTGTCAGCTCAGCATTTTTGACGCTATTTCTCTGGGTGCCGGCCCGAGGATGCCCGAAACGGCTGAAAGCCGCATGGTCGGGCAGGAGTTGCTTCGGACGGCCAGAGAAATTAGGAGAAAATGCTAGAGCTGGCCCGAGCGGAAGCCTGAAGAAAATTATAAAGGCGGAGCGCCTGTTCATAATAAGGTTTGCTAAAAAAGACCTTTTTCTGTATACTCGGGATAACCTTCCTTTAATATTAGCTAGAAAAATCAACACAAATATGGTCTTTCTAACTTTACACAACAATGACAATAGTGCTTTCCACGCTGACCGCGGGGGTTTTGGGCGTGATATTCGGCGGGCTGATTGGCTACTTCTCGCGCCAATTCCTCGCTTCTAAAAAGGCCACCAACGCCGAGTCTCGGGCTCAACAAATTCTCAATGACGGCAAGTCGCAGGCCCAGGACATTGTTCTTGAAGCCAAGAATACCGCCTTAAAGACCCTCGAAGAATCAAAGAAAGAAGAAAAAGAGCGCACGGCTCAACTTTCGCGTATTGAAAATTTACTCACGCGCAAAGAAGACGAGCTCGAACAAAAGGCCAAAGAATTAGGCCAAGAAAAAGACCAGCTCAAATCAAAGGCGACTGAAATCGTGGCCTTGAAGACGCAAGTCGAAGAAACCCACGTTCGCCAGATTGTGGAGCTCGAGCGCATTGCCGGTTTAAATCGCGAGACCGCCAAAACGGAATTAATTACCAAAATTGAAGAAGACTCAAAAGACGAGCTCTATCGCAAGATGCACAAGCTCGACGTGGATAATAAGGACGAAATTGAAAAGAAAGCCCGCGAAATTGTCACGCTCGCGGTTCAGCGTTACGCTGGGTCTCATATTTCTGACTCGATGACCACGGTCGTCAGTCTGCCGTCTGATGAAGTGAAAGGTAAAATTATCGGCAAAGAAGGCCGGAACATCAAAGCCATTGAACGGCTCACAGGCGTGGATGTGATTATCGATGACACGCCCGAAGCGCTGGTTATCTCCGGTTTTGATCCCGTGCGCCGGCAGATTGCTCGCATCGCCATCGAGAAACTTATCGCCGATGGCCGGATTCATCCCGCTAAAATCGAAGAAGAAGTGGAAAAAGCCAAAGACGAGATGAATGATAAAATCCGCGAAGCCGGCGAGGCGGCCTTGTTTGAAACCGGCGTCGGCCCCGTTGATCCTAAATTGACGCATTTATTGGGTCGGTTAGCTTTTCGAACTAGTTTTGGGCAGAATGTTTTATTCCATTCCGTTGAGATGACTCATATCGCCGGCATGCTCGCTTCCGAGCTGGGCGCGGACGTCTCGCTCGCCAAGAAAGGCGCCCTGTTTCATGACATCGGCAAAGCCCTGGATCACGAAGTGCAGGGGACGCATGTCGAAATCGGCCGGAAGGTTCTCCAGAAATTCAACATGGACCCGCGCGTGATTCAAGCCATGGAAGCGCATCATGATGAGTATCCATACGCGATTCTGGAAGCCCGCATCGTTCAAGCCGCCGATGCCATCTCGGGCGCCCGGCCCGGCGCTCGTCGCGATACGGCCGAAATCTACTTGAAACGTCTTGAAGATCTAGAGCGCATCGCCAAGAGCTTTGAAGGCGTCGAGAAGTCATACGCCATTCAAGCTGGCCGAGAATTGCGTATCTTCGTCACTCCGACAAAAATTGACGATTTAGGCGCCATCAAGCTTGCCAAAGACATCGCCAAGAAAATAGAAGAAGAAATGAAATACCCCGGCGAAATCCGCGTGAATGTTATCCGGGAGACGAGGGCTCTTGAATACGCGAGATAATCGCTTGGGCCAGCCCCTACTGACCCGCGTTAAAAGTCTGCTGACTTTTCCGCTCTGCTCTCGGCTATCCGCCTGCGACGGTCGTTAGTGGCTGGTCCTTCGCTTAGTTATTTTATTAAAAACAAGACCCGCGAGCGCGCGGGGCTTGTTAGCCGGGCGGCTTCGCGGGTGGCCTGGGAGTCTTTACGATCGGATCAGATGTGCTAGAGGTTTGAAGGCTTTTTCCTCAGCCTCTCTTCTCTGCTTTTCTTCACGTGATTTCTGTCGAAATCTTGTGAGCGCAGCGGGAATGTCGTTGAGGATGGTCTGTGCCCTGCGGACTTCAATGAAGAGTTCAACCATGGCCTCGGCATTGTCGCGGGAAATTGGCTGGTTGTTGATTGAGCCGGAGACGATTGCACCATTGCTTCTGGGCTGCTCTCTGGGGGAGAGGTTCAGAAGTACCCGGTTTCCTTCGACCACTCCGCTCAGCGCGATGCGGTCGCCGTGGCCTTGGCTGATGTCTACTTCTTCAAGCGACACGATGTCGTCCCATGTTTCGACGGACATGCGTCTTTTGAGACCGTAGAGTCCTTGGATACTTCCTCCAGGAGATTCCTTGCGGATGACCTCCTCGAGAATACCAGGAATTCCAGGTTTTCTTCCTATCAGGAACTCAAGGAAGTCTATTGCATACTGTTCTCCAATCACATCCTTTGCCATAATTCCTCACCTTCTTAATGAGTAATATACCCCAATTGATTTATAAAGTCAATGTTAGTAATATCAGAGGTTTTCCACAGGGGTATTGCAATTTTGGCGGAAAACCTGGAGAATTAGAAAGCGGAGTTTAAATAGCTTAGGAAAACAATAGTTTCTGGTCGATACTATTGCCAGTAAAATCAATTAAATACAGCAAAATACTATGGCAAATACAGCAATGAAGAAGAGTCAGTTAGGCGCGGCACTCGGCGAAAAAATGGCTCTTTCCAAGAAGCAAGGTATGGAAATTATCGACGCTTTCGTGGAAATTGTGACCGCGGAAATGCGTAAGGGCAACAAGGTCAACATCACCGGTTTTGGCATTTTCAAGGTTTCCGATCGCAAAGCTCGCGAAGGACGCAATCCTCGCACCGGCGAAACAATCCACATCAAAGCTTCGAAGAAACCTCGATTCACGCCGGGCAAGCTTTTGAAAGAAGCTATCGCTTCTTAATCAGTTGACGTATCGGATCCGATATATCAATTCAAAAACCGCGTAGCACGCGGTTTTTGAATTATTCTTTGAGATATTTCTTGTCTTTCAATTTTTCGGGCAAGAGGTCTTCTTTGGGATAGCGAGTGTAGCCTTTGCCATAATCCAATTCTTTCATGAGTTTGGTAACGGGGTTGCGAATCATCAAGGGAATGGGCAAGTTGCCGTATTTTTTCACGTCGGCGAGGGCTTCCTGATAGGCTTCATATGATCTTTTGCCTTTTGGACATTTACAAAGATAGGCGACGCCATGGGCGAGATTGATGCCGGCTTCGGGCATGCCGATGGCGTCGACGGCCTGAAAGACGGCGTTGGCGAGGACGAGGGCTTGCGGGTCTTTTAATCCAATATCTTCTGACGCGAAGATAACCATGCGGCGGGCGATAAATTTCGGATCTTCGCCGGCTTCGACCATCCGGGCGAGATAATAGAGGGCGGCGTCGGGCTGGCTGGCGCGCATGCTTTTGATGAACGCACTGATGGTGTTGTAATGCTCTTCGCCCTTTTTGTCGTAGCGGAGAAATTTAGACTGAAGGGTATTTTTTAAATTTTCAATAGTGATGGCGCCGTAGAGCCGATTGGTATTTTCCAACATCGTAATGGCTTGGCGGGCATCGCCGCCGGCCATCGAGATGAGCCAGTCGCCGGCGTCTTTCGGAATTTTGAATCCCGTGCGTTTGAGAATCGCGCACATATCTTCCTCATTGAGTTCTTCTAAAACAAAGACTCGACAGCGGGAAAGGAGGGCGGGGATGACTTCAAAACTGGGATTCTCGGTCGTGGCGCCGATGAGCGTGAGCTTGCCGGATTCCACGAAGGGTAGAAGATAATCCTGCTGGGCTTTATTGAAGCGGTGAATCTCGTCGAGAAAGAGAATTTTAGGCCCGAATAGCCCCTCCGCGGACTCGACTATTTTGCGGATATCTTCTTTGCCCGCCGAAACCGCCGACAGTTCGTGATAATCGGCTTTCAGGGCGTTGGCGTAAATCCGGCCCAGGGTTGTCTTGCCAACTCCCGGCGGTCCCCAGAGAATAAAAGAGAAAAGATGTTTTTTATCGATGGCAATCGCGAGCGGTTTATCCGGGCCGACCAAATGCCGCTGGCCCATGAATTCGGACAGTTCTTTCGGTCTGATTTGGACGGCAAGAGGTTCTGGCATGGCGATAGTATATCAAAGTAAAAGAAAAATGTATTAAAATAAAGTAGCCTGTTTATATCTTCCATTGCGGAGTTAACTAGGAAGGCTATAATATAGAAAAGGTCTAATAAATACTCAATTGAAAATACTCAATAAAGTTTCAGTGGCAGTGTTGGTTGTCGCGGTGGTACTTGGTCTGTCTGGGCTAGTTACCGCGCTCGCGGCCACGACGCCCTCGCTGGGGACTGCATCATCTTATGGCGTTCTTGGCAGTACCTACACCAACGGGTCGGCAACCACAATTAATGGCGATGTCGGATTTACTACCGGCCCGTCCGTGGCGCCTTTGGGGACACATACCAATTACGGCAGTGGCGCCCCCTATTCTGCCGCCGGCACAGATCAGGCCACCGCTTTAGCTAATCTTAATAGCCAAGCCTGTACATTTACTTTCGCGGCCGGAGCCATCGATCTCGCTGCGGATACGACCCATGGTGCGATTGGAGTTTACGCTCCCGGAGTATATTGCGTATCCGGCGCGGCCTCCATTGGCACAGCCGGGATTGCTCTTAATGGCGCCGGAACATATATCTTTAGAGTCAACGGCGCGCTTACTACCGTCGCCAACTCTGTCGTTACATTGCCCGGTAGCGCTTCATCCTGCGATGTCTTTTGGACGCCGACTTCGGCGACTACGCTTGGCGCTAACTCTACTTTAAGAGGAACTATCATTGATCCTTCCGGCATTACTATCGGCAGCACGACGCTGTTGACCGGCCGGGCCTTAGCTTTTGGCGGAACCGTCACGACCGATACGGATACTATTAGCGTGCCGGCGTGCACAACTCCAACGGCTACACCCACCCCAACGCCAAGCGCGACGCCTACCCCGACTCCGAGTGTGACTCCGACGCCCACGGCCACACCGAGTGTTACGCCGACCCCTTCTTCGACCCCAACTCCCACCCCGACACCAAGCGCGACCCCCACCCCCACCCCCACCCCGACCCCTGTTCCTGGGTTGCCGAGTACCGGAATTGGTCCCGATGATAGCGGTGCTCCATGGAACGTAATAATTCCCGCCGGAATTTTCGTTGCCTTGCTGTCACTTTATTTAGCTCGTAAGAAATTAACGGTTTAGTTTTTGTGGCGATTTTTGATAGACCATATGTCGAATCAGACCAAAAGATTTAGTTCAATTTTAGTAGTTGTCGTGTTGGTTTTGGTTGGTAGCTTCTCTAGATATCAAATTGCTTTAGCGTTGGGTGGTGAAGGTACAGCTACAATAGATGGTAGTGCCTCCGGTGGAAATGTGAGCGTTGTACAATCAACCTCGCATAAATTTACCGTTATTTTAACGATTGGCGCGGATGGAATTACTGTCGATGCTCAAAATCCAACCTTTACTATTCCGACCGGCTTTACTGCGCCAACTAACCCTGTCGCAAATGCAGGACTTGTATTAGCTGATGGTGATTGGTCTGCCGTAGGTGGTGCGACTTGTCCGACTACAATGGGTTCATCCAGTAATTCAGGACAAGTAATAACAGTTGACGTAACGACAGTCTGTACAGTCGGTCCCGGAGGCACAATCACTCTTACCTATCAAGGACAATCTGCGTCAACAATGTCAGCGTCACCTCTTGTTATAAAAACTGCTGTTGATATTGGCGCGGGTGCACCAACGGCTATTGCCGCTCCGCCGACAATTACCGTTACGGCCAGCGGCACTCCCACCCCGACCCCGAGCGCAACGCCCACACCTTCTGCTACTCCCACACCAACTCCAGGCAGTGGTTTACAATTGGCGACAATCAATGTCGTTAAAAATGTCATCAACGACAACGGCCGAACCAAAATCGTCGCCGACTTCCCATTATTTGTTAACGGCACCCTAGTTGTTTCCGGCGTGACCAATACCTTCCCGGCGATTAATGGCGTGTATACCGTCACCGAAACCGGCGACCCCAACTACACGCGGACGTTCTCCGGCGATTGCGATGCTAACGGCCAACTGAACCTCACTCAAGGTCAAAATAAATTTTGTATCATCACTAACAACGATATTGGCCCGCCCATCGTCGTGCCGCCCGTGCCGCCCCTTATCGACGTAGTGAAGACCGCGAGCCCGTTATCTTTACCAAACGGCCCTGGTCCCGTGGTGTATACTTATACCCTTCGCAATATTGGTGTCGTTCCAGTAAGCAATGTCACTATGGTCGGCGATACGTGCAGTCCAATCGTCCTTACTTCCGGCGACGCAAATAGCGATTCCAAACTAGACGTAAATGAAACGTGGGTATATACCTGTTCCACGACGCTAACTCAAACCCACACCAATACTGTTGTCGCGATGGGTTGGGCGAACGGTATTAGCGCCGTTGATATCGCCAGCGCAACGGTTATCGTCGGCGCCCCGGTTGTCCCGCCCTTGATTCACATCACAAAAATTCCAAGCCCGTTAACGTTGCCGGCGGGAGGGGGAATGGTCACGTACACCAAGACGGTTACAAATCCAGGGACAGTTCCTTTAAGCAATGTTCGCCTCACGGACGATAAGTGCAGTCCGGTGAGTTATGTTTCCGGGGACGCTAATGGCAATTCGAAGCTCGAACCCAGCGAGACCTGGATATACACCTGTCGAACACGCCTCACCCAAACTACGACCAACACCGTCATCGTCGCGGGAGATGCGAATGGCCTAACCGCGAGAGATTTCGCAATTGCGACAGTCGTGGTCGCTGATGCTAAGCCGACACTTCCAAATGCGGGAGTTGCGCCCGATGATAAGAATACTCTTTTCGGTCTTATTATTTTGGCCGGTATCTTTGGGATTGCGATTGTTGCTCACCGAAAACAACTTGTATAGTCTATTCTGAATTAATAAACCAATTAACAATAATCACATGCTCCTCACTATCGCATTTGTTCTCATCGCATTATGGCTTGTCGGGCTTATCATTTTCCCGGTGCTAGGATTGTTTATCCACGTTCTTCTAATTATTGCCGTCATTATGATTCTCATGCGAGTCATAAAAGGCAAGTAGAACTCGTCTCTTACAATTGAAAACCTTATCAATAAAAACGGCTTTAATATTGGTTTTTATCGGATCCGCGCTTTATACCGCGTATCTTTTTTATATTATTCCTAAAGACCCCGCCCAAAGCGACGCCGCTCTCCTTGTGGAAAATCCTAGCCCCACATCGTCACCGGCGCCATCGCCAGCACCAGTCCGGCCAGCCGTGCCCATACGCCTTATTATTCCAACAATTGCTGTGGATTCTATTATTGAAGACGTCGGTCTTACTTCCGGCGGGGCAATGGACGTCCCCAAGAACGCGAGCGATGTTGGATGGTTATCGTTTGGACCCCGGCCTGGCGAAGACGGCACTTCGGTTATCGATGGCCATTACGGAATCAGCAAAGGAAAAGCATCAGCGTTTGATGATATATATAAATTACGCAAAGGCGATATTATACAGATTGAAGACCAGGCCGGGGCAATCATCCCTTTTGTCGTAACTGGAAACCGAAGATATGACCCGCAAGCCGACGCGACCTACGTCTTTGGCACAAATCAAGGGCCTTCCCATCTCAATCTTATCACCTGTGAAGGAGTCTGGGATGAAACTATCAAAGGCTATCCCGAACGTCTTGTGGTTTTTGCCGATAAAGAATAGTTTTCTTGAGCGGGATACGGGAGTCGAACCCGTCTCTTGAGTTTGGAAAACTCATGTATTACCGATATACGAATCCCGCCTAGTTTTCTAAAGCACTGACTTCTTGCAAACTCTCTCTTATTATTAATTTCAATGATTTTTTTCCAGGATTTGTTTTAAAATACTCTTCGCGACGTAAAGCATCTTTTTTAGAAAGAAAGTACTCACAGAAAATTAACTGAAATGGTCGTCTCTTTTAGACTGAAAAGGACATATGTACAATAAATTAGCTTTGCCATTTTTGCAATCAAAAGAAACATCATAGCGAATGAAGTACAGCCTGGCTGACTTCATCGCCATGAAGCGAACTTCGTTCTGCTTCATGGTCGGGCCGCCGGGATTTGAACCCGGACTACGTGATCCCAAATCACGCGTGCTACCGTTACACAACGGCCCGTGTGTCCTCGGAGGGAATCGAACCCCCATCAAGGCCTTAGAAGAGCCCTGCTCGATCCGTTGAGCTACGAGGACAAACTTCTATAAATTCTACGTTAAAATGGCCAAAACGTAAAGGTTGCGATAAAATTTTACGTAACATAATTAACTGTACAATCGTTATAGAAAATATTAGTATATGGACATGAATCCCGTAGGAAGTCGCCCTTACGGGTTTGAAAGTCAAACACTTAATTAAGTATCGTAGTGTTGGTCTCACACCAAAGTGTCTGACCGATTACTACGACTTCTGACGGGATGAACAAAAACCTTATTTACTCGATAATCATCGTCGCATTGCTGGGCCTGGGTCTTTGGTGGTTTATTTCCAATACTACTCCGAAAGACGCGCTGGCGCCGACTATCTCGACATCGGTTTCTCCTTCCGCCAGTCCAACGCCGGTCGCGACCAAAACTCCAGCGGCGCCGAAGATTACCATGACTTCGCCCCAAGCCAACGCCCTCGTCGATTCGCCGATATTGGTCACCGGCCGGGCCAATGTTTTTGAGAATCAGTTTACGGTTCAAGTCAAAGACAGCGCCGGTCAAGTGGTGGCCACGGCTCATGTTTTCACCGATGCTAAAGACGCGGGTCAGTACGGCAACTACAGCGTTAAAATTCCAATTCCGGCCGGCCTAGCGACGAGTATCATGAAAGTCGAAGCGTTGAGTTATTCGGCGAAAGGGGACGGATCTTTTGAGGGCTACGCTTCCGCACCGGTGAAGCTCAAATATTTTGATACCATGAGTATTTATGCCGCTTTCTCGACTTCTCAAACCGATTGCACGGCAGTAACTCTTTTCCCCCACGAAATCACCAAGACCAGTCAATTCCCGTACATGAGTTTGGTGGAGTTGCTTAACGGTCCGAATGATACCGACAAGCAACAGGGCGCGACGACGTTAATACCGTCCGGCGTGGTCATTAATTCGTTTAAACAGACTGGCAGTACTTATATGGTTGATTTTAATAACACGCTTCAGCAGGGCGTGGCCGGTTCCTGCCGGGTCCAGGGTATTCGCGCCCAAATCGAAGGCACTCTCAAGCAATTTCTGGGAATTAATAACGTCATTATTTCCATCAACGGTCAGACTGAAGGTATCCTTCAGCCCTAAATTATAATTATGTTTGACCGAGCGGTTCTACGCGATAAAAAATTTCTCTCGTGGGCGATACTCGTTTTTATCGGCGGTTTTTTGATCGGCTTGCCGATTGATGGAGCCTTTTTGTTCCAAAAATTAACCTCAAGCATCACCGCCCAGACCCTTCCCAAGGAATGGCGAGAAGGACAGACGGGGCTTATCAATCCGCTTTTGGGGGTTAATTATCCCGACAATAGCGCTTTTACTGAACTAGTGCCCCTTCAAAGCGCCGTCCAAACAGTTATCAACAACGCTATTGATAATCATGTTCTTATTCGCGGAAGCGTTTACTTTCGGGACATGAGCGATAGCCACTGGATAGGTGTTAATGAAACCGAGACTTATTCTCCAGCAAGTTTGATTAAAATTCCCATGATGGTGAGTTACTTCAAAGTGGCCGAATCAAACCCCAATATCCTAAATAAATTACTCCAGTATACCGGTCCCAATCAGAATGTAAGCGTATATTTTAAGCCGGCTGACAATATGGTCTCCGGCCAATATTATTCCGTAAGCGATCTTATCCGTCGGATGATTGTTTACTCTGATAATAACGCGATTCTCATGCTGTTTAATAACATGGACAAGGCTAGCCTCGATGCGATTTTTTCTGACCTATCCATAACCGTACCCAAGGACCCCAATCAGCCCGGGGATTACATAACGCCCGGAAATTTCTCACGCTTTTTCCGCACCCTCTATAACGCAACGTATCTAAATGAAGCATATTCGCAAAAAGCCCTCGAGCTTCTTTCTGAAGCTGATTTTAAGCAAGGTCTTGTGGCCGGCGTGCCGGGGAACATCACCGTCGCTCACAAATTTGGGGAGACTCCAGATGTTGACGCGACGGGTAAGACAATCAGTTATGAACTCCACGACTGCGGCATTATTTACGCCCCGAACCACCCCTACATCCTTTGCGTTATGACTTCCGGCCAGTCATACGATTCTATCGCCGGCGCCATTAAAGACATCTCCGCGGCCGTCTACTCGGCCGTTAAGAATAATTATAAATAGCGGCCGGATTTCTCGTCTAGATTTTTCTTGTAAATCTGATATAATACGAAGACCATTTTAATATTGGGGGCTATGGTGAAGAGGTTATCACAGCGCTCTGTGGCAGCGCGGTCGAGGGTTCGATTCCCTCTAGCCCCCCAGAAAAACAGAAATCCCTTAAATGGGGATTTTTGTTAAAAAGGTTGAAAAATTAAGCAAAATAGGCTATTATGGCTGGTATTGACTTAGAAACAAGAAGCTTACTCTATACGTATACCCCATGGCGACCAAAGACCAATTTAATACTCAAGCCGAGGCCCTCCAGAAAGGGGATAGCCGTTCGGCGGAAAGGATATTTGACCACTTTTCTGGGCCAATCTACGCCTTCTTTATGGCTCGGATTCGGCACAAGGAGACGGCCCAAGACTTAACTCAAGAGGTTTTTTTAAAGGTAATTAAAAGTATTGAGCAGTTTGACAGAAAGAGCGGGGACTTCACAGCCTGGATTTGGCAAATCGCTCGCAATTCCGCCATTGACTATTTCCGCCATAAGAAGCCGTCGTACCTCGCTGACTTGCCCGATGAAGGAACTAATATCAGCGAGGAGCGCGTGAAGTCGGACGAGAGCGCCAAGGTTCGGGAAATCATGGACATCGTCGAAAGTTTTTCGCCGGAAGAGCAAGAATTATTTCAACAGCATTTTGTCGCCGATATATCGTACACGGAATTGGCCCGGATAACGGGTAAAACCGAATCGGCCTTGCGGGTGGCGATTCACCGGTTGCGCAAAAAACTTATCCCTTATTTAAATGATTAATTTCATCAAAGAACAATTAGCGGTCTGGAAGCTCAAACGGAGCCTCCATAAATATATTCGACCGGACCGGGCGTTCTTGCAATCCGCGCGAACGAGGTTTATAACTCTGGCTCAACAGTCCCGATTTGGTCAGAATGCTCATTCTGATGCCAAATCGAGGATCCTCGATTCCGACAAGGCGGAATCGAGACGCGCGGGCGTAACCGTCCGGGCCAAGCATCCGCGGTCCTGGAAATACGCCACCATCGCGATTGTGGCCGTCCTTTCGATGACCAGCGGGATGGCTGTTTTCGCTGATGCCAGTAACGTTCCCGTAACTCATCCGCTCTACAGTTTAAAACGTTTAAGCGAGCAGATTCGTTTAGGATTAAGCACGCCGGAACAACAGGTTGAACTGCACCAAATTTTTGCCCAGCGCCGGCTTGAAGAAGCGTCGGAACTGGAGACGAATCACGACGATCGTCCGATTACGCCTGAATCCCAGACTCGGATTAACGGGCTAGACAATGATTTTCAGAAAGAAACAGAACACGGCCTGGATAAGACCCAGGACCCTCAAGTTCACGCCGCCGCCCGCGCCAAGTTTTGCCAAGATATTTTAGATATTATTCAGCAAGACGCTCCAACCAATCCTCTGCCCAGTCCGATGGTGGACCATATTAAAACTCGCTGTGCCGACGCCGTCAAAACCCCGGGAAACTAACCTCTTCAAAAAATAAGCCCGAACTTGATGTTTAGGCTTATTTTTGTTACACTGACGCCTGTTCAATAAACACTCTAAATGGCTAATCATCCCCTAATTTCATACGTGGAAGAGGCCCGCGGCCGCGGGATGTCCAATAAACAAATCATCGACGCGCTGACTTCGGCTGGCTGGCAGACTCACGACCTCACTAATATATTTTTAGAGCATATCGAAGTTTCTCGCGAGCCGGCTATACCTGAATCTGCCGATAGTATCGTTACTGTCCGCAATGTTTCCAAGATTTATAATAAGACCATCAAAGCTCTGGATAATGTCAGCTTGGAGGTCAAACGGGGCAGCGTGACGGCCCTTTTGGGACCGAATGGCGCCGGTAAAACCACCCTCGTCCGGATTCTGACGACTCTCTTAACCCTCGAGCACGGTACGGCCCGCGTGGCGGGGTTTGATATCGTCCGCGACGCGCAAGAACTCCGCTCGGTCATCGGCTTGGCTGGCCAGTACGCCGCCGTGGACGAAACTCTGACCGGCCGAGAGAACCTGGAGATGGTCGGGCGCTTATATCATTTATCAGTGCCGACCTCCCGCCAGCGCGCCGATGAACTTCTCCATCAGTTTAATCTGGATGAGGCCAGCGACCGGGTTTTGAAAACATATTCCGGCGGGATGCGCCGCCGTCTCGACTTGGCCGCGAGTTTAGTTATCCGGCCCCAGATTTTATTCTTGGATGAGCCGACGACCGGCCTCGATCCGCGCGGCCGGTTCGCCTTATGGCATGTTATCCGCGAGCTCGTGAAAGACGGCACGACCGTCCTTTTGACTACCCAGTATCTGGAAGAAGCCGATCAGCTGGCCCATAAGATATTTGTGATCGACCATGGCCACATCATCGCTCAAGGCACGGCCGATGAACTTAAAAAACAAGTTGGCGGAGACGTTCTGGAACTTCACATCGCCGACCACGGGTTGATTGATGAAACAGTCCGTTTAATAACTCCTTTCGGCAGCGAGGCTCCGCGCGTCGACGAAGACACGAATATTATAACCATGCCGGTTAGCGGCGGGGCTTCGATATTGATTGACGCCGTTCGGGAACTTGATTCCGCGAATATTAAAATCAACGACATCGTCTTGCGCCGGCCCAGCTTGGATGACGTCTTCATGGCCCTAACCGGCCATTCGGCAGAATAAATTTATATGAATAATTTCTCCCACACGTTTTCCGATATCCGCGTCATGACCAAGCGTAACTTGATTAAGTATCGGCGCGTCCCGCAATTATTGGTTTTCTCAACGATTCAGCCCGTAATGTTTTTATTGCTCTTTACTTATGTTTTCGGCGGGGCGATTGTTACCGGTACCGGCACTTATATCAACTATCTTTTGCCGGGTATTTTGGTGCAGACCGTGCTGTTCGGGGCGATGCAAACTGGGATTGGCCTCGTCGATGATTTGTCGCGGGGGATGATTGACCGGTTCCGATCCTTGCCGATGGCCCGCTCCGCCGTCTTAGCCGGCCGGACGATTACCGATGTTATTCGCAATTTGTTCGTCGTGATATTAATGACTATTGTCGGTTTGTTTATCGGCTTTCGCATTGATCACGGCATCTTTAATTTCCTGGGCGCCGTGGCCCTGATTGCTCTGTTCGGCTTCGCGTTCTCCTGGGTTTCGGCCACCATTGGCTTGGCGGTTAAAACGCCGGAAACCGCCCAAGTGGCCGGTTTCATCTGGGTGTTCCCGCTCGCTTTCGGCAGTTCCATCTTTGTGCCGGTATCAAGCATGTCTTCGGCTATCCGCGCCTTTGCCGAGCATAATCCGATTACCTATGTCGTCAATACCGTTCGGGCTCTGACCCTCGGCCTGCCGGTCGGTAATAATATCTGGTTCGCTTTGGCCTGGATTGCCGGCATCATGATCGTCTTCGTTCCGCTGGCCGTCAATCGCTACCGTTCAATCTCTTAAGATGCCGATGCGCAGAACTATCAAACCCTTTCTTGCCGGTCTCGCTGTAATCTTTCTGGGCTCGTTTGTCGCTGCGTTTTTTAATCTCTACGATACTTTTCCGCACATTGATAAAATTTTTCACATCGCCAGCGGATTTATTATCGCATGGTTTTTTAGTAATTTATGGGAAGATAATTTCAAAGGGTTCAATCGGTTCCAGCGCGTCATCATGTTTATGGCCCTGGCCGGCCTCATTGGCTTTTTCTGGGAAGTCCTGGAATATTCAACTTCGACTTCTCTCTTTACTCATTACCAACTTATCCGCCATTATTTCTACGGCGGGGACTTAACCGATACTCTGGGCGACCTGCTGGCCGATGTTCTCGGCGGTGCCATCTTCGGTTTGCTTTAGGTGTTTGTGTGGATACCTGGCCGGCCGGATATGCTATTGTTAGCTCATGAGCCTTCATACTCCGCTATCCGTCAGCCAGCTTCGAGAAAAACGCCGCCCGCTCCGCAACGTCAATATCGAACATCGAGAAAAACTCTCGCCTCTTGAGCGTCTCGCCTTGGCCGTCACCGAAACTATCGGGACAATGGGCTTTTTCTTTATTGTTTTTGTTTGGACTGTGGGCTGGCTGCTCTGGAATCTTGTCGGGCCCGTGGAAATGCGCTTTGATCCTTATCCGGCCTTTGTGCTCTGGCTCTTTATTTCCAACATGATTCAGCTGATGCTCCTCCCGCTCATTATGATTGGACAGAACTTGCAGGGCAAACACGCCGAAGCCCGCGCTCAAGCCGATTTTGAAGTCAACGTCCAAGCCGAAGAAGAAATCGAAACGATTCTTCAGCATCTGGAGAATCAAAACGATCTCATCCTTAAAATTATTAATACGCTCGAGAGCAGGCCGTCTTAGATTATTTTTTGGCCGCCAATTTTGTTGAGGATTTTTTTGACCTTTTCCAGGCTATCGGTGTCATGAATCGAGAGCGGGGTGACGGTTGGATTATTATTTTTTAACTTTGTGACTATTTTTTTGAGTTCGGCCGGTGCAATCATGTCGGATTTGGAGATAAATAAGTATTCTTTCTTTTTTAATAATTCCGGATTGTAGGCGCCAAGTTCACCCCGAATGATATTATAATCAGCCACTGGATCAGTTGATTCGGCAGATAGCAAATGAAAGAAGGTATTGGTGCGTTCCACGTGGCGGAGGAATTTTACGCCGAGGCCCTTGCCCATGGCCGCGCCTTCGATAATTCCCGGCACATCGGCCAGAATTAAATCATAGTACACGCCCAAGTGCGGTTCGAGAGTCGTGAAAGCGTAGTTGGCGACTTTAGATTTCGCTCGCGTGAGTTCGTTTAAGAGCGAGGACTTGCCGGCGTTCGGCAGACCAATCAAACCGATATCGGCGATGAGTTTTAATTCTAATCTAACCGTGTATTTTTCTCCGGCTTCGCCTTTTTGAAATTCTTTCGGGCTGGTATTAGTCGAGGAGCGGAAATGATAATTGCCTTTGCCGCCTCGGCCGCCTTCGGCGACCATGACTTTCTCGCCGATTTTCGTAATTTCAATATCTGTTTTGGTATCTAAATTATGGACGACCGTGCCGACGGGGACTTGAATGGTTAAATGCTCGCCGTCTTTGCCGTCGTTAAATTGGCGTCCGCCAACTCCGCCATTTTCGGATTTGAAGACTTTGCTGTGGCGCAAACGCAACAAAGCGCCCAAGTCAGCGACGCCTTCGACGTATACGTTCCCGCCAGTGCCTCCGGTCGCGCCCGTCGGCCCCAAGGACATCATGTTCTTATTGAACCCGACCGTCCCATCTCCGCCATTCCCCGCCACGACCCTGATTGTAATATCATCGATTAACATTGGCGGTAATTATGCCATAAAAAATTAAACTTGACAATCAGAAAACTAAAAACCCTCTTGCAGGTCTATTTCTATTGCTGTATATTCAGACAATGGATAAAAAGACTCTTATTTTAAGGCTTGAAGAGCTACGTGGCTCAAAAGTGATTGTGTATATTACAAGCGACCGCCCCGGTCCTGTTAATGCGCGGGTTGCCCCAGATATTATCCCATTTTTCAGTAAGCAACTTCGAGCCATGGCTCCCACAGGCAAAATTCCGAAAATTGATCTTTTCCTTTATAGCGCAGGAGGAGATACGATGGTACCTTGGCGACTGGTTTCAATGATTCGGGAATATTGTGATCAGTTTTCTGTACTCGTACCTTATAAAGCCCATAGTTCGGCGACAATGATTTCTCTTGGCGCAGACGAAATTGCGATGAGCGATCTTTCAGAATTGTCACCTATTGATCCTTCGACTACAAATATTTTCAACCCAGAAGATCCAAATAATAAGCAAGCACGCATTCCAATATCGGTCGAAGACGTAATGGCGTATTTCGATCTTGCAAAAAATAAGTTTGGTATTAAAAGCGATGAAGACCTTACTAAAGTTTTTATCCAGTTTGTCGAAGCGAGTCCTGAAATTCATCCCCTCGCCCTCGGTAATGTAAATCGGATTCACAATCTCATCCGTATCTTGGCTCGTCGGCTTTTGAAGAGCCATACAAAACCGATGAAGGATGAAGAAGTAGAACGTGTCGTCGATTTCTTCACTGAAAAACTATACAGCCACCAATATTTCATTGGGCGCAAAGAAGCAAGAGATGATCTCGGTCTCAAGACGGTCATTAATGCGGACGGAATTTTAGCCCAAACCATGTTTGACCTTTATGATCTTTATCGACAGGAAATGGGGCTTGGTGCTTCTGGTTGGAACCCAGAGGTTGAGCTTGGTTTCAATACAAGTCAAAACAAAAAATCTTACCGCATTGCTTATATTGAAAGCGCAATTAGTGCCAATTACTTTGAAATTACATTAGATTTTCGTCGCCAACAAGTGATGATCCCTCAACAGACTCCACAAGGAATCATTCAAATTCCTCAAGAACAGGTCACTTTTCGACCTATTGATCAAGGCTGGAAATAAAATTATATGTCTTTACCCTTATTTTTAAATTCATCATTCTTCTTAGCACTAACAACTTCGGCTGTTGGTTATTTCGCTATTTATTTATATCAAAGACAAAAACGTGATAAAAAACAAGACATAGCCCGCCTTATATTACAAGAAATTCGATACGCAGAATTAAAAGTTAGACGTCATCGAGAATTTGGTCAGTATAAATTATATGATAAACTTTTACCAACAAATAGTTGGAATGATAATTTACATCTTTTCATTAACGAATTAAGTGAGTCTGAGGTTGATTTAATAAGTGATTTTTATTCTAAGTCATCTTACCTCGATGTTTTGATAAGAGCTATATCAGATCAAAGAACCAATATAGCTCCAAGCATTATTCACCAAAACACAGTAAATGAGGGAATAACCCCACCTATCCAAAATCAAACAATACGGGGACCTATGATTATTGAAACGCAAATTACTAACTCAATAACACAAGGTATTCTAAATGATGTCTCTTTAAATTTTGTATTTATATATAATACTCCCACAGTTGAAAGACTGCGGTTCATAGCGACTAAGAGAAAAAATAATCAAAGCTAGAGGTTATTTCTATTGGAGTTAGATAGATTTTAACTAATCAGATTCTCGAGATAATCTTTGAACATCTATCTCACAATCGCATCGTGGATATGGGGGATTTGGTTTGTGACGGCGTTTAAGGCGAAGAAGAAGAATGTTGATCCCGTTTGTTTTTTGACCGCAACGAAAGGCTGTGGTATAGTTTTGCTTAAGGAGGCCGCATGATTGATTTCCCGTTGCTAACTGGCGGGCGTAAAGGCGTGGAAGTGTTCGTGAACAGCAAGTGCATCGCCTACATCACGCCGGACAAAGGGTTCATGCTCGGCTCCGGTCTCGTGGTTTCTGCGGAAGAATTGCGCAGGATTGCCGACAAGGTCGACGAGATTAAGAAGTTGCAGGAGGGTTCGTCATGAGTCTGGTACGTTGCGGCCACATCTGCGACTGCGATTGCCATGGGCCGGTTCTGCATCGTCAGCCCGGTCCCGAGCTGGGGAAAAAGTACCTCATCGAGTTGCCGGAGATTGTCCACAATGGACCATGTTGTGACTACCTTTGTCCCGCAGGATGTGGCAACAACATCCTGCGGGGTATGACCAAGGCGCATCTCATGGCTCCCCAGTGCCACGGCAAGACCGAAGCCGAAGCCGACAATCTTATCGCGAATCCGCCTGTTGTCTCGCCTGTCGTCCGAGCCGTTCAAGCTTTGATTGACAGTCCCGACCTCGCACGCAAAAGGTTCGCCGATGAGTTTGGCCGCGAATCAAAATAAGCCGCTTGGTCTCACGCCGCCCCAATCCCGGGGCGGCAATTTCTTTTTAAAAAGCAAAACGCACCCCGGACAAAGCAGTGCGTCTGCATTGGCCTAGGGCGCGGCGATTTCCGTGCTCGTCTTCTTGATCGTATTTTTGGGAAAGTACTTGGTACCGATGTGGCGGACCAGCGCCATCTTTTGAGGACTTCTCGCGGGAAGTTCCTCGTACAATTTCATCGCGCCCGAGAGCCCCGATGGATGTTCCTTCAACTTGGTCTGGATTGCCTCATCCGCTTCCGTGTCTGCCTGCTTAAAGGCAATTTCAACGCTGACGATGTCGATTCCAGTTCTTCGGTACATCCACCCTGTATCAACCTCTGTGTGCATGTAAGCCCCCAGTAAAGATTGTACAAAAATATTATTTTTGGTCAATGGGCCGCCAGCGCCAGGGAAGCCCAATTTATTTTTAAAAATGATATAATCAGGCATGGATTTTAAGGAAGCCTATAAGCAACTCAATCCGGAGCAGAAGAAAGCCGTCGACGCGATTGAAGGGCCGGTGATGGTTGTCGCGGGACCGGGGACGGGCAAGACGCAGATTTTGGTTTTGCGAATCGCCAATATTTTATTAAAGACTGATACGCCCGCAAGCGGAATTTTAGCCTTAACATTTACTGAAGCCGGGGCAAAAGAAATGAAACGGCGCGTGCGAGAAATAATCGGTTCGCGGGCCGATGAAGTCCGAGTCCATACCTATCATGGCTTTGCGGCTTCGGTCATCGCTGAATTTCCAGAGCATTTTCCTCATCTTTCCCGGACTAAGCAATTAACAGACATCGAGACAGAATCGATGGTGCGCGATATTTTGAAAGAAAAAAGATTCGCGCCTTTGCGTCCGTACGGCGAGCCCGATTTGTACGTCGGTAAAATTATCGGCGCCATCGCTGATTCTAAAAAAGAAGCTTGGACTCCGGACATGGTTGCCAGTTTCGCCGCGGATGAAATTAAGCGAATTGAAAATGATGAAGATTCAATTTCTAGCCGCGGGCCAACCAAGGGCAAATTAAAAGCCGAGGCTTTGAAACGGATTGAGAAATGCGAACGCACGTTATTATTCGCCGAAGTCTACCGGGTCTATGAATCTCGCAAAAGAACGGAAAGGATGATGGATTTTGAAGATTTAATTTTTGAACTCATTACCGCACTGAAGAAAGACGAACTCCTGCTTCGTCTATTGCAAGAGAAATATTTATATATCTTAGTCGATGAGCATCAAGACACGAATGACGCTCAAAACGCGCTCATCCGTTTAATTGCCGATTTCTTCGAAACGCCCAACTTGTTTGTCGTCGGTGACGAGAAGCAGGCGATTTATCGTTTTCAAGGCGCTTCGGTTGAGAATTTTTTAAAGTTCCAAAGTATTTGGCAGTCGATGAAAGTGATCCCTCTTAGGGAGAACTATCGCTCGCACCAGAGTATTCTAGACGCCACATTCGCGATGATCGAGCGCAACTACGACGAAGGCGAGCATGTTGATTTGCGCGTGCGTTTGAAATCAGCCAACGGCCAGCCCTCCAAACCGCTCGATGTCGTGCACGCCGGCAATGCCGAAGCCGGCGACGAGTATCTAGTAAAAGAATTAGCAAAAATAAAAAAAGGCACGGTGGCGATAATTGTCCGCCGCAACCGAGATATCCCGCGATTATTGAGTTTGTGCGAAGAACATGGGATTCAAGCTTCAGCCGAAAGAGGAACGGATATTTTTTCGCATCCGGTCGGTTCTTTATTTTTCAGTCTTATTGAGTTTTTAGCGGATACTGGCCAGACCGAAGCTTTGGCCCAAACCATTGCCGGCGGTTTATGGAAGCTGACTCTTGAAAAATCCGCTAGCTTAATCCGAGCGATTCGGAGCGGAACTTTGCGGGACATTGAACGCGATCTTCCTGAATTAAAGAAGCTAGCGAATGAAATTACCCATGCCGGTTCAGTCGCGTATCTCACGCTGGCCGGCCAGATGAGCGGTTTAACCGGCCTTTCGGCAAGCGAACCTTTAGCCGCTGAAGTTTGGCACGCGATTATTGCGCTGGCCCAGCACCTGGCCCGGTCGCATGGTCTCGCCGATGACCCGCGCGCTTTGATTAAATTATTGCTGGAATATCGAACTTCCGCTGAAAAAAAGACTATTAAAATCAGTACGGGTTCGCCCGAGGCTCGGGTAAAGATTATGACCGCTCACGGCTCTAAAGGGCTTGAATTTGATTATGTATTTTTACCGTACGCGACCGAAGAAGCGTGGTTGCCTCGAGTTCGAGGATCTTATTTTGTTTTGCCCCGCGGCAAAGAAGAAGGCGATGAAATTCGCGACTCGCGCCGTTTGTTTTATGTCGCGCTTACCCGGGCTAAAAAACATGTCTCTATTATTGCTCCTCTTCAAGAAGGTTTAGACACGGCCCTGACGCCGCTTCGCTTCTTGAGCGAGCTTGACCCAAACCACATTTCAAAAATAAATATCCCCGCTGTTGAAGTTCATCTCGGTACTGCTTCGCTTGAAAGCCGCCAGTCGAGCCGTCGGACTGAAACTATCGAATACGCTAAATCCATCCTTTTGGAGAAAGGCCTTTCCGTTACCGCTTTAAATCATTTTTGCGATTGTCCAAGAAAGTTTTTCTATAAAAGCATTTTAAAACTGCCGGAACCGCCGAGCGCGAATGCCGAAAAAGGCAACGCCATGCACGAAGCATTAGCGCGGGTTTGGCATTTAAAAGATAAAAGCCAAGAAAAAATTTCAAAGACAATAATTGAATCAGTCAGTGCGTATTTCAACGCCTCCTTGCTGCCGTCATTTGAAAAAGAGCCCTTGCTTGAAGATTTGATTGAGACTGCGCCGATTGTTGCCGCAGCTTTGAAAGCTCATGTAAATCAGTTGGGTACGATTATGACGGAGACGTGGACGGAAAGACTTTACGAAGGCGAATATCAAAAGACGGCCGTCCCTTTGCTATTGCATGGCAAACTCGATGCGGTTCTTGAAACAGCCGCGGATGTCTTGGTCTTTGATTACAAAACTCGCGAAGCGATGAGCGAGAATGCTATCAAAGGCCAGACAAAAGACAGCGATGGAAATTATTTCCGCCAGCTGGTTTTTTATAAGATGCTACTTGAAAATAAATCAAAATATAAAAACAAAACAATTCAGCCAGCGCTTGTATTTTTAAAACCTGATGCCAAAGGCCAATGTAAAATTATTTCTCTGCCAGTTTCCGCTGAAGATATCCGGACTGTCGAAGGGGAAATTCAAACCCTCATCACCAGTGTCTGGTCAGGCAATTTCCTTACCGACACCTGTGATGATAAAGATTGTGAGTTTTGCGCTCTGCGGAAACTCATACAATGATCTGGAGTTGTCATATGAACATATGCGCATATGTTCATATGACAACTGGCCCCTATGACACATAAGGAAGCGAATATTTATTATTTTAAATTAAAAAGCGGTCGCCAGAAGAGGCGACCGCAGGATGGCACTCTCGCACCATCCTGCGTCGGATGGGCGAGATGCGCTCTATGGCGCGACGGGTTTGGTGTGGAAGGTTCTGTCCCACCGGACTTGAAACGTCAAGTGGTTGCTGGGCAGACGTTGGAGCCAGAGCTCCACGTTTCCGACTGGGCCCGCTTTGAGCGTTGTGGTGATGAATGGCCGACTTTGCCATTCATCTTGGCCGAATTGGTAGCCGGCATAGCCACCGCCCATCTTGATACGTCCAAAGTCGTATTCCAGCTTGGCCCTTTCGAGCACGTGTTGGATTCGGCCCGCCTCATTGAGAGGTAGATACGGGAAGTAGGTAACCTGTCCGCCGACCTTCGGCGTGATGTGATAGATCGCCAGAGCCCACGGGATGAGGTACGTTGCCCCGCCCGAAGTCGGACCGAGCGCCTTGTCGATGTACCCTTCGCCAATCACCACAAGATGCTTCGAGTCGAACAGAGTACCTCCAGCGCCGATTATTACCTCGCGGTAGTCGCTGGCATGTCCGAAGTCAATGTAGCTGATGTCCCAGGGAATCAGTTTCCCTTTTTGGCCGAAGGCCTCGACGTAGTGGTACTCTCCGTTGCCCGTTGCGGTCCGGGCAATCGCGTAGACATCCGTTGAGGGGGCTGTTGTCTGCGCGGAAACCGAGGTTACCGCCAGTGACGCGATGATGAATGCGATAATTGGTTTAATCACGGTTAACCGCCTCCTGGCAGTCGATTAGTTGTTAAAGTAGGGGAATAAACCCCATGCTGATATTGTAGCACAAAATAAGTATTTTTGTCAACTTTAGTAAAGTTGTTGTTTTTGGTATGATTTCGGGGATGACTCATCAGGAGATACGGGAAAAATTTCTTCAATATTTTAAATCGAAAGGGCACACCGTTGTGCCGTCTTCGTCATTATTGCCGAGCGACGCTTCGGTACTGTTTACGACTGCTGGCATGCAGCAATTCAAAGAATATTACACTCATCCCGAAAAAGCTCCAGCTCAAAACGTCGTTTCAATTCAGAAATGTCTTCGGACTTCCGATATTGATGAAGTTGGCGATGAATCGCATCTTACCTTCTTCGAGATGCTCGGTAACTTTTCTTTTGGCGGATATTGGAAAAAAGAAGCCATTGAATATGCTCATGAATTTATTACAAGTCCCGAATGGATGAATTTAAAAATTGATTATGTTTCCGTATTTGCGGGCGAGGATGGCGTGCCCGCCGACGAAGAATCAGAAAAAATCTGGAAATCACTCGATTCTTCATTGGAAGTTAAACGTGCTGCCCGAAGCGATAATTTCTGGGGACCAACTGGTTTAGAAGGCCCGTGCGGACCCACGACTGAGATTTATGTAAACGGAGTTGAAGTCTGGAACATTGTTTTTAATGAATATTATCTGCCGATGGTGAGTCATGCCATGGGTGAGAATGAGTCCTTTGCCGAATTTGAAGAAAGAATAAATAAAGAGCAATGGAGTGAGATACAGAAATTAAAAATTCAAGGCATCGATACTGGCATGGGCTTGGAACGTCTCGCTATGATGGTTCAAGAAAAAAAGAATATCTTTGAAACAGATCTTTTTGAGCCTCTTACTTCCTTGTTGCCCCAAGCTCAGCGAACAAGCCGTATCATTGCTGATCACGCCCGCGCCGCCGCCTTCCTCATCTCTGAAGGTGTTACGCCTTCTAATAAAGACCAAGGTTATGTCTTGCGTAGATTATTACGCCGAATAATCGTTCAAGCTCATCTGTCACAAATAGACGCAAAAACTATATACGATGTATTAAGCAAAGTAGTAGATGTTTATGGTAAAGAGTATCCTGAGTTTAAGAACGAAAAGATTGCCTCAGTTTTTAACGCCGAAGACGCAAAATTTGAAAAGACATTCAGAAATGGTTTAAAAGTTTTACAGAATGAGATGCACGTCAGAGATTATGTGCCTGGGCAAGATATGATAATGGATGATTTAAGTTCCGTTGAAGGGGCTACGGGCATGGTGCCGGGATTTACCCCATTTAAGATCACAGCAGAGTGGTTATTTGATTTCTATCAATCCTTCGGCTTTCCTCCGGAATTAGTTTTTGAAATTTTAAAGAACAGGGGTAAAAAAATAGGCACACCAGAAGAGAAATTACTCGGAGATTTTAAAAAACAACAAGAAATTCATCGAGAAAAATCTCGGGCTGGTGCGGAGAAGAAGTTTGGCGGACATGGGATTAAGGAAGGCGACCTGACTGCGGGTGACGCGGAAGAGATGAAAAAGAAGACCCGGCTTCATACTGCGACCCACGTGATTGTCGCCGCCTTAGAAAAAGTTCTTGGGCAGAAACTTCCACAAGCGGGTTCGGATATTACCACTGAAAGATTGCGATTTGATTTTGCTTTTCCGCGCAAGATAACTCCCGAGGAATTAAAACAGGCTGAAGATGTAGCCAATGATATTATAGATAAAGATTTGCCGGTGTCGTTCGAGGAGATGGATGTCGAAGAAGCCTTTAAATCTGGAGCGGCTGGCGCGTTCAAACATAAGTACGGCAATCGGGTTAAAGTCTATTCAATTGGTAGTGGAAATGACCCCGACGCCAAGGTCGGGGCAGGTTATTTCTCTCGTGAACTCTGCGGCGGCCCACACGTGACCCATACTGGCGAGATTGGTCATATCAAAATTATTAAGGAGGAATCTGTAAGCGGAGGCAATCGCCGTATCCGCGCTGGGTATACTAAGTCTGTTGGCGCA
>PLYL01000018.1 GCA_003151795.1 Candidatus Yanofskyibacteriota bacterium
GAGCCGGATGGTGATTCGGAATAAGGTGCTGCAGATTCAAGGTGTCTAGTCTGAAATACTGCCGTGTTAGCTATTCCAAAAACCCTTGAATCTGCTAGAATCATCCTCATGAAGTTAATAAAGGTCGTTATTACAGGATTTCGCTCAATAAAGAAAACCGAGACTCTTCTGGTTGAAGATCGGACTACAGTTCTTATTGGCGCGAATGACCACGGGAAAAGCAATATTTTAAATGCAATAGAGTTTTTAAATGATGCTCATGATTTTTCACCCGATGATGTGAACTGGGATTTGGAAAATTCTGATGGTGTCGGTATCGAGTGGCATTTTACACCTTCGACCGAAATCTTGGAAAAACTGGTACTTCTTGAGCAAGCGGAGGAGACTCCTAAACCAGAAACCGAGCCCGCTCTTCTTGATAAGAACGTAGATAACAAGATTATTTATTATCGTCATTTCACTGAGAATAAGGTACGCGTAAAAAGCGTACCTGTATCAATTCCTGTTTCAAAAGAACCCGAAGTCTTACAGTTTAGGCCTAGTATTGAACTGTTCATTCCTCCAACAACTAACTTAATTGACCAAGTAAATCTGGCTCAGTTAGAAACTGCTGACTTTGAGTCTATGCAAGGAATATTTCGCCTTGCTGGTATTTGGGACAACAGAAAAGATATTTTTATCCAGAATGACCAGACTTCGAAAATTCTAGCAGAAGCATCTACTCATTTGACCGAAGTCTTAAATACCAAATGGAATCAGGGCCGGAATCTGCAATGGAAGTTGGAACACGCCGGAACAAACGGAGATCATATCGGTATTAGAATAAATGATCCTGCAATTGGCACTCGCTATACTAGGCCGTCCTTACGGTCTTCTGGATTTAAAACGTATTTCTTGCTTACAATGATTACCCACGCAAGAACAGAAAATAAGCCTGCCGATTCCTATGTTTACCTCTTTGATGAACCAGGTACTTACCTGCATCCCCATGCACAACTCGACCTTCAGAGGAGTTTCGAAGCGATTTCAGAAAAAACCCAAATTATTTACACCACCCATTCATTATTTTTAATAAATAAAAACTATCCAGGACGAAACCGAGTTATCAGCAAAGACAATGATGGCACTAAAATTGACCAGAAACCATTTGTTAAAAATTGGAAATCAGTCAGGGAATCACTTGGTATTTTGCTGAGCAACAACTTCCTTATCGCAGAAAAAACACTTCTCGTTGAGGGCCCTTCTGATGTCATTTATGTTCTACACGCCATGAAAAAACTTAAAAAAGATGGGGTGGTTGACATCGATCTAAATGATCTCAGCGTTGTCGATGCTGGTAGTTCTGAAAACTACGTGGCGATGGCTAAGTTGATGATTTCTGAGGGTCGTGAGGTAGTAGCTCTTTTAGATGGTGATGCGTCTGGCGCAGAAATTGAAAAGCAACTCAAAAAAGTCTGTGAGAAAGAGTTCAATGACAAGAAACTTCAAATTGCAATTTTGCCTAGAGATAAATCCATCGAGGATATATTTGCCGATACTCCAACTCTTAAGCTGGCGTCTGAGGCAGTCGCAAATGATCTTGTTACTCTTGGGATTCGTAAGCTTAAAAAAGGACTTATTTTGGCTGATGAAGTAAAGAAACTTGATTCGACCACCGGAGTTACTCTTGGTAAAACGATTTCTGATCAAACTAAAGCATGGTTTGATCCTGAGGATAAACTCTCAAAATTATCAATCGCCCTAAAGTATGAAGATATCATTTCCGCAACCTCTAACTTGCCTGATGAGGCAAAAGAGCAAGTCGAAAAAATCAAGGACACCCTTAATCTTAAGAGCGAAAAGAATAGTGGAAAAACAATTTTGGAAGAGTAGCCAGTAAATCAAAAATCAGGGCCTTAGCCCTGATTTTTGATTCTTGTAAAAATATCCAGTTCGAGTCCTATCGCCATGTGGATTTTGACTATTTCAGCAACCCGCATAAAATCTAAGCCTCACGGTCTCTCGATACTGAAAATTGACTGCGGACCGTACCAGATTCGAACTGGTGACCTCCTCATTGCAAATGAGGCGCTCTACCAACTGAGCTAACGGCCCGAATCTCTTTATTTTTTGTGGTGCGCGTGCTTGGAATCGGACCAAGGGCCTTTTCATTATCAGTGAAATGCTCTACCACTGAGCTACACGCGCATTAAATTAACTTTCAAATAATATCAGGAAACGGGCCAATATTCAAGGAAAAGACGGACCGTTAAATTATCAACTTGACTTTAAGATTCAAAAAGCTCTTGCCAAATTACCCCTGTCATGCTAGGATAAGTAAATCCCCAGTGGATTGGTTAATACGCTTCTATGAAGGCAACCGCCACTACAACCCCGCAGGAACTAGACAGAGTCAATAAGGCTCTGAAGAAGAAATTCCTAAACAAAAAACTGATCCTCGGGATTGGCTCCGTCCCCGCAAAAGTCGTCTTCGTCACCGAAATCCCCGGCCCCGACGAGATGCGCGAATCTCGGCCGCTGACCGGCCTCTCCGAGAAGATGCTCCACCAGGTCTTAAAATCGCTCGGTATCGATAAAAAGAAGATCTACGTCACGAGCGTGGTGAAATATTCAGCCCCGACAGGCAAGGTGCTTTCGCCTAAAGAAATAAAGTCCCATATCCCTTTCCTCAAAGAAGAGATCAAGGCTATCAACCCGCAAGTCGTCGTCACGCTGGGCATGGCCGCTCTCAACGGTATCGGCCTGCGCCAGCCACTCGATAACGTCCACGGCCGAACTTTTAATTTTGGCAGCTATGAGTTAATCCCGACTTTCCACCCCAGCCACGCTTTAAATGACCCTGAAGTAAAAGCTCATATGACTAGCGACTTGGCAAAACTTAAAGAACTTTTGAAAAAACCAGTCTAAACTCCATAAAACAAAACACACTTTTGCTCATACGGGCAAAAGTGTGTTTTGTTTTATTTCTTGCGAGCAATTACTTTTTTAACGGCTTCTTTGATGTGGGAGACGCCCAGCCCGCACGCTTCAATAAGTTCCTCGGCCGTACCGGATTCCCCGAATCGATCCTGAAGACCGATAAATTCTTGGGGCACGGGATGGTTTTTTGCGAGAAGCTCGGCGACGGCTGAACCAAGACCGCCGTTGACCTGATGTTCTTCCACGGAGACAACAGCGCCGGTTTTTTGAGCAGCAACGAGAATTGTTTCCGCGTCTAAGGGTTTAACCGTATGGCTATTTATCACCGCGCACTCAATTCCCTCTTTTGATAACTCTTCGGCGGCAATGAGGGCGTTATGAAGAAGTATGCCGCAACCGATAATTGCCGCGTCTTTTCCGTCACGCAATACAACGGCCTTGCCAATTTCGAATGGCGTTTCCGGCGTGGTAAAGACGGCCGATTTTTCTCGTCCAAAACGCAGATAAGTTGGCTGGCCATTTGTGGTCGCGGCAATGGTGGCCTTTTCGGCTTCAATGGCATCGCAAGGCACGACGACAACCATGTTCGGCTGGACCCGCATCAGAGCGATATCTTCTAGCGCTTGATGCGTCGCGCCGTCAGGCCCGACCGAAATCCCCGCGTGCGCGCCGGCAATTTTAACAGGCACATTGTTCAGGGTAATCGTCGTCCGAATCTGTTCATTATTCCGGCCAGGACTAAACGCCGCGTACGAAGAGATAAACGGAATCTTGCCATAATTGGCGAGACCCGAAGCGACCGTCGCCAGATTCTGTTCGGCCACGCCGATTTCAATGAATCGTTCCGGAAACTTTTTTTTGAACGCTTCGGACCGAGTTGATTCGGTCAGATCGGCGCACAATACCACCACATTGGGGTCTTTCTCTCCGGCCGCGACCAAACCCCTCCCGTAGCCGTCACGAGTCGGCGCCATTTCCGGCTTCGATAAATCCGCGATTAATTTTGCTTCCGGATTCAGCATCATGAAATTCTTACCGCTCGGCCCTTTACGCACTAGGGCCGAGAACGTAAAAACTACATCGACTTCCCCCCGTTCACGGGACAGGTCTGGCAGTGTTTATCACCGCAACAGCACTTGCACTTCACGCTCTTGGCAAGCAAGACTAAGACGACAACCGTCCAAGCCCAATAACTTGCGTCAAATCCCCAAAATGTTCTCATGCCCCAGCTGGACCAAAAGAACAAAATACCCGAAACCCATGCCAACAACACCAACAGTTTCGTGAACTTATGGTGATGGCATCGGCATTTATCACTTTGCATCATTCTACAACACCCCCTTTTTCTAATTTCATCATCTTATTGATGTTCAGATTTAATTTTCCCGCCCAGCGTTCGCAATTCATTTAAAAACTTCTTTGCTTCTTCTGGTGTCGGCGGCTTGCCGTGCCAGTTATAATCAAATTCAATTTCTTTTATTCCTTTTCCCGGAATAGTATGAGCGATAATCACAGTCGGCTTTTCATAGATGGCCGCGGCTTCATGGGTCGCGTCGACAAACGCTTCTATATTATTACCATCAATCTCCAGGACATGCCAGTTGAAGGCTTCATATTTCGCCCGCAGATTTTCCAAAGGCATGATGTCTTCAGTAAATCCGTCAATTTGAATATTATTGCGGTCAATGATGCCGGTCAGATTCGAAAGTTTGTTTTTGCCCGCAAACATGACGGCTTCCCACAACACCCCCGATTGATGTTCGCCGTCCGACATGGCGCAATAGGTCCGGAATTTTTTCCCATCCATCCGTGCGCCATACGCAATCCCGCAGGCTTGGCCCAGGCCCTGCCCCAATGGCCCTGACGTCGTCTCGACGCCCGGCAAGCGTAATCTTTCGGGGTGCCCCTGCAAACGCGTGCCAAACTTACGCAATGTCTTTAATTCCTCGATCGGAAAATACCCCGCCATCGCCATCGAAACATACCGAATCGGGCAGATGTGGCCATTCGAGAGGATGAATCTGTCTCGTTCCGCCCACTCGGGATTCTTCGGGTCGTGATTCAACACATGGAAATACATCGCCGTAAAAATATCGGCCATCCCCAACGGCCCCGCCGTGTGCCCCGACCCCGCCTCCACCAACATCTCAATCAAAAGCTCGCGAGCATCATTCGCCTTCTCCTCCAGTTCCACTAATTTTTTATCGTCGATATATTGGGACATTTAATGAGATGTGGCTAGAAGTATCTGATAAACAATATACACACTGGCAAATATAGATACAAAGGCAATAAATGATACCTGCTGAAAACCAAGTCCGCGTCCAACTGTATTAGCAAAGACTAATTTATCTCTGATCTTCAAAAAAATATAAGCCAAGATGAGTCCTATTGCAAAAGCAAAGACAAAAAATAATATTATCACTAAGTAATCAGGCATGTAATTGGGCCACTTTTAGCACGTGGTCGACTAAACTATTCGTATAACCAAATTCATTGTCGTACCAGGAATAGACACAGCAAAGGTCGCCGTCGACGACTTTCGTGAGGGAGAGATCGACCACGGCGGCGTGGGCTTCGCCAATGATGTCGGAAGAAACGAGCTGATCGGTGGTGGTCTTGAAGATTCCCTGCCAGCGCGGCTCGGCTTCGGCGGTTTTTAATATTGAATTAATTTCTTCAACTGTCGTTGGTCGTTCAGAAACAAAAGTTATCGCCGAAATAGAACCAGTGGCGACAGGGACACGCAACGCCACGCCATCAAATTTACCAGCTAAAGATTTGACCGCCCGCGCCACGGCAATCGCGGCGCCCGTCGTTGATGGTGTGATATTGACCGCTCCGGCCCGGCCCCGGCGATAATCCGCGCCCTTGGTCGGACCGTCCACCAATGATTGGGTGGCAGTATAGCCATGAGTGGTATTTAAAAATGCCTTCTTAACACCTAATTTTTCAGAGAGGATTTGCATCACCGGCGAGGCAGAATTCGTGGTGCAGGACCCATTCGATGAGATAGAACAGGTCTTCAAATCTTCTTCGTTTACCCCCATCAGCACGGTCTTGGCATCGGCTGAATCTTCGTCTTTGGCGGGTGCGGTAATCACGACGTGCTTCGCGCCAGCTTGTTTATGGACCGAGGCCTTTTCGTAGCTTTCAAATACACCCGTCGATTCCACCACAATATCTACGGCCAAATCAGCCCATGGCAATTTAGTCGCGTCTTTTTCTTGCAAAAATTTATATAATTTTCCATCCACCACCAGCATGCCATCTTTGGCTTCAACTTCTTTATCGTAATTTCCATAGACTGAATCGTGCCGTAAGAGATAAGCCAAATCTCCCAAATCTCCAAGATCATTAATAGCCACAATTTCAAGCTCCGGCTTGGTAATCGCCAATTTAAAGAACGCCCGCCCGATGCGTCCAAATCCATTGATTGCGATTTTTGCCATAGTGGTATTAGTTTAACAAATACATAGGTAAGCGCCAGAGGATATCAATAGGTGAGCCGAAAAGAGCGCCTATGAATCGAGGTAGGGCCATGCAAACTCAACATTTTTTGATGTACTTTAGTGCTATATCCTTTATGTTGTTCAAAGCCATATACAGGAAATCGCTTGGCGTACTGTTTCATCATCCTATCCCGATAAACTTTGGCGATAATAGACGCGCAAGCGATAGCAAAGATTTTTTGGTCGCCTTTTACGATGGCTCTCTGGTCGTGTTCCAGTTTTTCAATTTTTTTATTCCCATCCACAAGGATTATTACCCGAGAATTTTTAAAATTTTTCAAAGAGAGATTCTTAATCGCGCTTCGCATCGCTGTTCGAGTCGCCTGATAGATATTTATGGTATCAATTTTTTTAGGATAGCAGATACCGAGTTTATAGTTTTGTCCGATAAGATCCTCGGCAAATTTTTCTCGTTGCTCGGCCGATAATAATTTTGATTCTCTCAAGCCTTTAAAATTTTTGGGCGTATTTTTATAAAATTCAGAAGGAAAAGAAATAGCGCAAGTTACAACCGGCCCCGCCAAACATCCCACCCCCACCTCATCCACACCAACCACCAAATCATAGCCGGATTTAAGCAACTTCTGTTCTAATGCCTTGGTGGGTATCTTCATGGCTACCATCATTATATCAAATATATACTCTTGGATACTAACTCTTCTTTAAAAACCTCCTTGCCTAAGTGTATATCCTGTTGATAACATACATAAAGATTATAAGATAATCGCTTTTTTTATATATCTTTATGCCGGTGTATCAATTTACTGCCGATTGAGTGCGTAGACCGCAATCCCAAAGGCAACGGCGACATTAAGGGACTCTTTCTTGCCGTACATGGGTATACTCACTACCCCGCTTGATCGCTTGAGTACCTCTGGTGATAACCCTGAAACCTCATTTCCGACCACCAAGGCTACTGGGTTCTTTTGGGCCTTAAACCTGAAAATGTCTTTGGCAGTTTTAGTCTTTTCTAGAGCAATAACCTGGTAGCCCTGCTTTTTCAAATTTTCAATCAAGCGCCAGGTTTGTTTGTGGTATTCCCAAGGCACCCACTTTTCCGCACCTAGCGCCGTTTTGGCAATCTTATCAGTTTCTTGATTCTTAATTCTTACTTCTTGATTCTGACTTGGCTGGGGTGTAATCCCGCAAAGATATATTTTTGATACTCCGGCCGCGTCGGCGGTGCGAAAAATAGAGCCGACATTTTCTCGGCTTCGGATATCGTGCAATATTACGACCATGTGGCGTGTATTCATATTGTGATATACTACAGGAAATAGCGTAATTATCAATTTCATGTTTAAACCACTCATTTGGACCGGAAGTTTAGCGCTGGTATTGCTGGCCCTTTTTCTCTTGGTCGAAATCAACCAAGTTTCCAATACCGCAACTACGACCAACACGGTCTCGTTTAGCGGCGAAGGCAAAGTCAGCGCAAAACCGGATATCGCGATGATATCGGCAAGCGTGCTGACCCAAGCCGCCGCTTCCCAGACCGCTCAAAAAGATAATACCACCAAATCAAATGCCGTTACCGCGTTTCTGAAAAAACAAGGCATCGCTGACGCGGACATCCAAACAAGCGGCTACAATATCTATCCGCAATACGGCAACCCGCGGCCATGCCCGGCAAGCTCATCCGGCATCATGATACCCTGCCAAGCCGGCCAAACTCAAATCACGAGCTATCAAGTCTCGCAGTCATTCAGTATTAAAGTCCGAGATTTAAATGCCATCGGAACAATCCTCGCAGGCCTCGTTACCGCCGGCGCAAACCAAGTTTCCAATCTCGGACTCCAAATCGAAAATCCCGACGCCATCCAAGCCCAAGCCCGCCAGCTCGCCATTGCCGACGCCAAGAAAAAAGCCCAGGCGCTCCAAAGCGAAGTCGGTATTAGCCTCGGCCGTATCGTCAATTTTTCCGATAACTCGGGCGGAGTGTATCCTGGACCAATCATGTATGACGCGAAATCAGCCGGCGGAGGCAGTGTCGCTCTCCCACCGACCATCTCCACCGGCGAAAACACCGTCACTGACGACGTGACGATTACGTACCAGATTAAATAACCTTTTCTTTCAAATCAAAGCGCGCCCGAAGGCGCGCTTTGATTTATCAATTTCATATAGTTAACCAGCTAGGTCCGTTTGTGTTCGTTGAACCATTGAACTCCCATTTAGCAGTGGGACTCCGCATCCCGCACATAACTTTGAAAAGCACTTCGTGCATTTTTAATGCCATTCAAAGTTATGTGCGGGATATCGACTTCTTTATGAAGGTCAAAGGTGTGATGTGAGAAATTAGAAACTAATTTCCCATCTCTCATCTCCTACTTCTAACCTTTCTATGGCCGATGAACTTAGAGTTCAAAGTATAGAAAGGAGGTGTAGTGACCGAAAGAAATGGCTCTTTCCGGACAGATCAGATGTCGCTTCTAGATGTACTTTGAAGCAATAAACTTTTGGAACCGACCCTCGGTTCTTCCGACTGCCTTGTTAAAGAATTGATGGTTGGATCATAGCGCGCTGGCCAGATCGCGCAAGTGGACAAACTGGCGAACACATCTGCCCACATGGAACGTCTGACATTCTACGCCTTCGCTCATTCGCCTTCTCCTCAAGTTCCCCCACTTTTTTGTCATCAATTTATTGGGACAAAGGGTTTAATATTTGTTCAGGTTTGCGTCGATAATCCTGGCCATCTCTTTCTCCTGATTAAAATCGAAAATACCTACTTGAAGCCAATATTTTTTGTTGCTACTAAGAACAGTTAGAACAGTGTTTGGATTTCCTTTAGAATCCGTGAGAGTCCATGCACTAGTCCCTACACCGTCGACTTTAAGCAAGTTTGGATAAGTTGCTTGAAGAAATCCATCATCAAAAATCGCCGCCGGAGTTTTCCAGTTTATATCAACTAAGTATGTCCGACCTTGAGTACTAGAAACCCCATTTGAATCTACTTTACTATCCCAGCTACACCTAATTTTAGTTTCGAAATCAAGTTCTGGTGGAGTATGTTGTTTAAAGTAAAAATCACTGTAACTATTTCCAGTAATAGCTTTGAAATCGCTCTCGGGTATGACATCTCTGCATGTAAAGTTGTGTGCTATGCCGGCACTTGATGGAGTTACTGAACTTGTCGCAGTTACTGCATTATTAGGGGCTTGGTTGGATGTTGTCGATGTCGGGGTTTTATTAACAATTATAAAATACGCGCCAACTCCCCCGACCAATACAACCAAGGCGACTATCATGGCAATGACTGTCCCGCTCATTCCCCCCGCTATGGTGGCTGGTATGATTGGTGAGCCAGGAGGTGTTTGGTGAATGTCTGGCGCAGGTGGTGGTACTGGCTCCTGCGGCGCTACTGGCTGACTGTTTTGTGGTTCATCCATATTGGTGTTGGTTAATTTAAATAGGAATAGACACGACAGAGGTCGCCATCGACGAGTGTGGTGAAGGTGAGGTCGTCTACGGCGAGCGGGACGCACCGACAAACACGTGATCGCCGATTATAAATCCTGCACTAATAGTACAGAGCTCACTGTGACCCGCAAGTGGATAACCTGGCACGCACGACGCACAGGAGCACCTCATGCAAAAGCCGCCCTCGGGCGGCTTTTGCGATTCTCAATTTCATATAGTTAACCAGCTAGAGAAGTGTTTGTGTTCGCTTCTCAACGAACTCCCATTTATCCGTAGGACCCGGAATGGCTGTTGCCATATCGACATCTTTTTGATAGGTCAGAGTGTGATACGAGAAACTAGAATCTAATTTCCCACCTCTCATCTCCAACTTCTAACCTCTCTATTTAGCGTACGGAAACGGCTTCTTTCCATCGCACATAAAGTGCAAGTGAAATCAGTGTTTCTGCGATGCAAATAATAGAAAGGAGGTGCCCAGACTGCCGGACGAGCTGTCTTTCCGACAGTTGAACTGTCGATTCCTTGTGCTACTGAAACGACCCTTGAATATTTGAGGAGACCTTGTTAAAGATGTTTTCTATTTCGATCATACACGACTGTTCACCGTACTCAAGTGGACAACTCAGATGGCCACCGACCGCTAGTGTTGATGACCCTCGATAACATCAAGGCGTATCTCGGCCCGCTCGAGGCGTCGCGCATGCGCACCTTGATTCCCCTCGATACGACCGAGTTTCTCCTGGATCGACTGTTGGCCCTCCGCGAGCATTTGCAAGTTGTGATTCACGTCTTCAAGAAGGACGTTAACTTCGGTCTCGGTGAAGACCTTCATCGTCGACGGCTTGAGACCTCCCCGTTTTGATTTGTCGATTGGCATTTCATCAGGATAGCAATTCAGTTGCAGCCGTCAATGTGGATATCAGTGGTGGTGATGTTACGGCACATCGTTGCTTCTGTTCAACCTTTCTCCTGGATGCTAGGGTGCCTGGATGAATACATCACCACCCACCCTGTCCAGCACCGTCGAGGACTCGGCCAGAAGTTCGCGGTAGCACTTCACAGCAATCTCCATTCGATCATCACGGGTTTCGGCGACGAAACGATTACCAAAGGCACCCACCTCGAAAAGCTCTGCCTCATCAGCGATGGTGCCGGCCGCGATAGAATTTCTGACTTTACCAACAACCTCATTCACGAGTACCTGCTTCGGTATACAGAGACATTCGCAAAGAAACACATCGATCCTAAGTTTAGACGTGTCATCAGACGAGACAACAAGCCTTCCGGGTCTAGAGCCTAGGCGTAATCTCCTCCAATCAAAAGCCCGCCTTGCGGCGGGCTTTTGGATTCTCAATTTCATATAGTTAACCAGCTAGAGAAGTGTTTGTGTTCGCTTCTCAACGAACTCCCATTTGTCCGTGGGACTCGGAATGGCTATTGCCATATCGACATCTTTCATGTAGGTCAGAGTGTGACACGAGAAACTAGAATCTAATTTCCCACCTCTCATCTCCTACTACTAACCTTTCTAGGTATCTTAGTTGCCACTGAAACGACCGTAAAAACGTACAGAAAGAAGCTCATTCTGTTCACAATCTCATTTCTGAGGTATGAACTTGGCGTCTTTCCTAGGTTTTTCGCAGAGTTTAGTGTGCGGAAAAAGATATAGAAAGGAGGTGATCCAGGAGCAGCTTCCGCTACCCCTGCCTTGTTCATGTTTCTCTATATATCGCTATACAGCATGGACTATATCATCATCCTTAAATTTTTATCTAAGGAGGTCGGCGTGTAGTCTCTGAGGGGACTATAAGTGTACTTGTTTTGCTAAACGCTGAATTTCTAGAAGTCCTTTCGAGTTTAAATGTATTTTCTTTTCTTTCATCTTTGTAATTTCGATGAATTTGAGAAAGGATCGTCGCTTCTTTATGAAGCGTAAAGGATACTTCTGAAAAAATGGAATGATGATTTCTGTTATTGATTTCGTGTCCCGAACTTGATATTCAAGACAGTCACAGAAATTTTTTCTATCATCTTTTCTGAATCTTACAGTTCCACATCCGAAATAATCTCGTATGCTATGTAAGATCTCGCCATCTTCGGCATTCAACTTTATCCCAAATACCAGCCTGACATTGTAATTGTCATAGCCTTGAGATCTATCAACAATAGCACTGACCGAAAAATAACCTTCACCATCGACTATACCTACGATATAGTCAGGAGTTAATTTTTCGGATAGTCTTCCCTGCTGATTGTCTGCACTAGAAGCATTTTCACTTTTTTGCATAACATAATTATAACAAAAAAGTAGCTCTAGATACACAGGGGTTCCAGCAAATAGCCAACTTTTTTCATCAAGATTACTCTTGACGAGTCGCAACTAATGTTTTATAACAACGACTTACTCCTTGTTACCGAGCCTACCGTGTCTCCATATATAATACGGATCTTCGGGTATTCCCGGCTCCCTTGAGTTGACGGGCAGTGAGTGCAAAATTTGAGAACGTATTCACCGCTGCGTTCTGATCAGCGATTACTAGCGATTCCAGCTTCATGGAGGCAAGTTTCAGCCTCCAATCNNACCATTGTAACATGTGTGTAGCCCAAGGCATCAGAGGGCCACGCTGACTTGACATCATCCCCACCTTCCTCTTGCTTACGCAAGCAGTTTCGTCTGACACATATAACAGACGATGGGGGTTGCGCTCGTTAATCCACTTAAGGAAACCATTCACATGACGAGCTGACGACAGCCGTGCAGCACCTGTCCAGCACCCTCGAAGGCTTCTCCGTTTCTGGAGCGTGCAACTGGATTTCAAGCCTTGGTGAGGTTTCTCGCTTAGAGTCGAATTAAACCACATGTTCCACCGCTTGTGCAAATTCCCGCCTATTTCTTTGAGTTTTAATCTTGCGATCGTACTTCCCAGGCGACATACTTAACGCGTTGGCTTCGCCACTGGAAGGGTCGATGCTCCCAATAGCTAGTATGTATCGTTTAGGGCGTGGACTACAAGGGTATCTAATCCTTTTTGATCCCCACGCTTTAGTGATTGACCGTCAGCAGAGCACTAGCAGACTGCTTTCGCTTTTGGTGTTCCGTGCAATATCAATGGATTTCACCCCTACACTGCACGTTCCGTCTGCCTCTTACCCGCTCTAGTTTTGCCGTTTCCCACGCTGTCTCACCGTTGAGCAGTGAGATTTAACATAAGACTAGCAAAACCGGCTGCTCACGCTTTACGCCCAGTAATTCCGGATAACGCTTGGGGTCCTCGTATTACCGCTGCTGCTGGCACGAGGTTAGCAACCCCTTATTCTT
>PLYL01000009.1 GCA_003151795.1 Candidatus Yanofskyibacteriota bacterium
TGCGCCAACAGACTTAGTATACCCTATATACGAGCTGATTGACGAAAACAAGTTTATTTTGTATACTATTTCCGATAAGTTCTAGGTCTTTAACAGCATATCGTGGCTAAGCCGCGGAGGTAAGAATGGAAGCCAATCCCATTGTTCACAGGACTCTCGGAGACCTTTGGATGCTTCTCATCCAAAACGTGATACCTGCTTCATTCGTCGTCAAGTATCTTCTCGATTCAAACATTGATTCGCGGCATGACGAAATCGTTGACGCTCTCGTAAACGCCGGTTTCAGCAAAGACGGCAACCACGTCGGGTTCGTCCTCGCTGAGAAGGCGCGCGTCGAGGCGGAGAACGAACTGGTCGGGATGGAAGTTCGCCAGTTGAAGCCGAGCCACGGCAAAGTCCTGATGATGATCAACGGCGAAGAAGTCTGGGTTCGGCCGGTGTTTGTGAATTTCACTTCACCCTTCTGCGATGGTGCCGTCCCATACGGCGGCAAGTTCAAAGGCTTCTACAGAAACACACTCCCGACTACAAAGGTCAAAGTCCGCAAATCCAGGGTCTAACCCGCGAAGAGTTTTGCGCGTCGAGCACGACGCCGTGCTCGACGCGGGACTTTTTATTTTTTTCAGTAGTTACTTAGCGGAAATAAGGGGGCCGTAGGGGGTATCGGAGACGGTATAGCCTTCGGTTTCGATGCGGGACCGCAGAGTGTCGGCTTTGGACCAGTCTTGGTCAGTGCGATGCTGTTCGCGCTGTTCGGCCAATTCGAGAATTTCGGGCGGGATGGGTTGTTCTTTGGGTTCGGGGACGATGCCCAGAACTCGTTCGACGGTCGTAGCGAAAAAAGTTTTGACGGTTTCCGCTTGACCCGCCGAGAGGGCATTTTTGGCGAGCAGGGGATTGAGGGCGCGGATGAGTTCAAAGACCGAAGCAATCGCCGAGGGGGCGTTAAAATCGTCGTCCATGCCGGCGGTAAATTTGTCGGCTCGGGATTTTAATATTTCATCGAGAGCCGGGTTTTCCTCGCCGGACGCTTTGGTGAGACGAGCGAGAAAGTCGGCGATGCGGTCTATGGCGACGGAGGCTTGATTAACCAGAGTATCATCGAAGGCTAGCGGGGAGCGGTAATGAGCGGAGAGGAAATATAGACGGAGGGTTTCGGCGGGGTGGTGCGGAAGTCGAGCCATCACATCGCGAAGCGTGCTGAAATTATTCAAAGACTTGGACATCTTGTCAGCCTTGTTAATGAGGAAGCCGGTATGCATCCAGTATTTTACGAACGGCACTTTGCCTGACAATGCTTGTTGCTGGGCAATTTCGGCCTCGTGGTGGGGGAACATTAAATCCTGCCCGCCGCCATGGATGTCGTATTGCTGGCCCAGATATTTTTCGGAAATGGCCGTGTCTTCAATGTGCCAGCCCGGCCGGCCGAGGCCCCATGGCGATTCGTTGGTGGGTTCGTAGGCATAATTCTGGGCTTTCCAAAGTACAAAGTCGCGGGGATTGAGCTTGTTGGCTTCCATCTCGACACGGGTGCTTTCTTTTAATTCGTCCAACTTTTGACCCGAAAGCGTGCCATATTGGTTAGGGAAGTCTTTCTCGTAGCGGGCCAGTTCAAAATAGACATCGTTATTACCTTCGGCCGAGACGGCATCAGCCCCCGTCGCCTTGATGGCCGGCGCGGTGTAGGCGTAGCCTTTTTCAATCAGGGTTTTGATTTGGGCGATAATTTCGGCGATATGTTCGGAGGCGGACGCGTAGTTATTGACGGCGTTAACTTTCAAAGCGCCCATATCGTCAATGAAAGCCGTTTTGTATTCTAAAGCAATTTCTTCCGGTTTTTTGCCTTCGGTATGCGCCCGAGTGATAATCTTGTCGTCGATATCGGTGATATTCTGGACGTAGTTGAGTTCAAAGCCCTTGAATTCCAGATATCGGCCGACGACATCAAAGAAAACAAATGTCCGCGCGTTGCCGACGTGGATGAAATCATAAACTGTCGGTCCGCAGACAAACATCCGGACTTGATTTTGATCGATGGGCTGGAATTCTTCCTTGGCTCCGGTCAGAGTGTTATGGATTTTAAGCATATATTTATTTAGATAAAGAATAACGCGATGACGCTGGCCGTCATGACAATCAGTAGTATATAGGCAAGAATGTTGGAAGACAATCGGCTGGTGTACTGGCCCATGATTTTCGGATTGTTGGCCATGTGAATGACGAGAGCGATTAGGACCGGTGAGATGACGCCGAATATAACGGCGGTGTAATAAAGAATATTAACGGGGTCAAACCCAAGCGCCGGAATCGCCAGTCCAAGCACGGTTGCGACGACAATGACAATGTAAAACTGCTTCGCTCGGCCAAAATGGTTTTCAAATCCGTCGTGCCAGCCGAACGTTTCTGCCAGGGCATAGGCGGCTGAACCGGCCAAGACGGGAATGGCGAGCGTACCAGCGGCAAGGATGCCGATAAGGAAGAGCAAGTTGGCATAAGGTCCCGCGAGAGGCTTCAAGAGCTGGGCGATTTCACCGACTGTGCCGACGTTGTAGAACCCGTGGGCGTTGAGCGTGGTCGATGCCAAGATAATAACAAAAAAAGTAATGATGTTTGAAAATATCATGCCATAGTAGACGTCTTTATACATGGCACCGACTTCATTGCGGATGCGATGCTTGGGAAGCTTATTTGGCTTTATGTCGGGCATCATCGTGCCGGGGGCCAGATTTTGTCTGACGCGCTCTTCCTCAACTTCTTCCGACGCTTGCCAGAAAAATAGATACGGCGAAATGGTCGTGCCGAAGATCGCGACAACGACACCGATATATGCTTTGTCCCAGCGCCATGGCGGGATTACCGCTCGCACTAATATTTCTCGCCACGGCTGTGTCACGAGGAGCGCCGCGATGATATAGGCAAACAATACAATCGCAATCCATTTTAAATAGTGGGCGATTTGACGGTAGGAGAGGAATATCAAGAGCAAAATAATGGTGCCTGAAATAATCGCGCACAAGAGCAGTGCGGGAATCGGGATGAGGAGCTGAACCGATGCCGCCATTGCGGAGATATCGGCCCCGATATTAATGACATTGGCGAGAAAGAGAATAATCGTGACAAAGCCAAGAATCCACTTTGGGTAATGGCGTTTCATATTGCCCGCCAGGCCGCGGCCCGAAATCATGCCGATGCGCCCGCACATCCGCTGGATGACAATCATGAAAGGTAGCGTGACAATCACGGTCCACAATGTCGCCAAACCAAACCTAGCTCCGGCAATCGAATACGTGGCAATTCCCGACGGGTCGTCATCCGCCGCGCCCGTAATTAGCCCCGGCCCCAGAGATTTCCAAAAAGATTTGAGACGGTCCATTTATATTTTAATTATATCATCTCGTTTGGTTGCATGCCACAAGGCCAATCTTCATTGTGGATAATTAGCACTCTTGACACTAGACTGCTAATTTAATATCATGGCAGGATGGAAGTGACCAAGAGACAAAATTCATTGCTGGACTTCATTATTAGTGAATATGTGAAGACGGCCAAGCCGATTCCTTCGGCTTTGGTTTATAAGAAATCAAAACTCAAAGTCAGCCCTGCCACTATCCGTAACGAGATGAATTATTTGGAGGAAAACGGCTATCTGGAACAGCGTCACACTTCCGGCGGGCGAGTGCCGACCGACAAAGCTTATCGGTATTATGTGAATCAGTTATTGAGCCATCCCAGCCAGCTAGAAGTAAATTCAGAAGATAAAAAAGACATCACCAAAGCCCTTTCAAAAGCGGGGACCGACAGCCGAGCCATCAATAAAGCTATCGCCCGAGTGCTTTCCGAACAATCTGGCAGTCTCGTCATCACCGGCATCGCCGAAGACGCGGAATTTTTCAAACAAGGGTTAGTGAGTCTGTTCCGCCATCCGGAATTCCAAGAAGTAGATAGTTTGTTTCAGCTCACGAGTTTCTTTGAAGGCTTTGATCTAATGTTTCAGCTGATTGAGCGTGAGTTTTTGAGAATTCTCGGCGCGCCGGCGGGGATATCAATCCAAATTCTCATTGGCCATGAGAATCCATTCCGGCAAATCAAAGGCGAGACCATCATGTGCACGAAATATCTTCTGCCGGGCGATGTTATCGGCTCACTCACACTGATTGGACCGAAACGGATGGATTATGAAAAGAATATCGCTTTAATAAAATACACAACGGACCAGCTTAACAAAATGAATTAGGAATTATGAATCAGGAATCAGGCCAACCCTAATTCCTAATTCGTGCTTCGTGATTCGAATATATTATGGACACACAAGATGAGAATAAGCCGATTGATGATACAAATGTCACGGCAATAGAAACCAGTGATAAGACAGAAGAGTACTTAAACAATTGGAAAAGAGAGCGAGCCGACTTTCTGAATTATAAGAAAGACGAAGCTCGAAGAATCGAAGAGTTCGCCCGATTCGCGAATGAAGATGTCGTTCTGGAATCGATGGAAATTCTTGATGACCTCGAACTAGCCCACCAAAATTTTGCAAAGCAAAACTTAGGCGGGCAAGCCGGGGAGTTAAATAAGGGCTTAGATCAAGTTATCAAGAAGTTCAAGAAATTGTTTAAGAAGTACGGCGTCGAAGAGATTGCGGTGAAGGGTGAAAAGTTTAATCCCGAACAGCATGAAGTCGTAGAAATGGAGCCCGGCGGCGAAAAGATGCTGCCAGTCCGCGCCGGATACACCATGCACGGCAAAGTCGTCCGCCCAGCAAGAGTCAAAATAACAAAGTAAATAAGTTTTTGTCCGAGAGCGAAGCGATTGGTAACAAAAAGTTACTCGCCTCAGGCGGGTGAATAGATTGCAACCACTCATTTCATTCGCGGGCAATCAAATTCATGGCAAAAATACTAGGAATCGATTTAGGGACAACAAATTCAGCGATGGCGGTGGTGGAGACGGGTCAGCCGAGGATTTTGGAAAATAAAGAAGGGATGCGGACGACGCCGTCGGTGGTGGCGGTCGGGAAGAACGGCGAGCGTTATGTCGGTGTAACTGCCAAGCGCCAGGCCGTGACTAATCCGAACAATACGATTTATTCGGTGAAACGGCTTATCGGCCGTCGGTTTAGCGACGCGGAAGTTCAGAAAGACCGCAAGCTCTTGCCGTACGAAATTCGCGAAGGCAAGCAAGGCGACGTAGAAGTTAAAATTGGCAATGACTGGAAAAAGCCAGCCGAAATCTCCGCGATGATTTTGCAGAAGATGAAAGCTGACGCCGAAGATAAATTAGGCGGAAAAATTACTGAAGCTATCATTACGGTTCCAGCGTACTTTGACGACGCCCAGCGGCAAGCGACAAAGGATGCAGGTGAAATTGCTGGGTTGAAAGTTATGCGAATTATAAACGAACCGACTGCTGCTGCGTTGGCCTACGGCTTTAATAAATTAAAAAAAGCTGAAAAAATCGTTGTTTATGATTTTGGTGGTGGTACTTTTGACATTTCTGTCCTTGAAATTGATGTTGATGAAATTGGCGGAGATATTAAAGTCAAAAGCACCGGCGGTGATACCCACCTTGGTGGTGATGACATTGACCAAAAAATTATTCAATTTTTCATTGATGAGTTCAAGAAAGAAAGCGGAATGGATGTCTCCAAAGACCAACTGGTCGTCCAACGGTTGAAAGACGCCGCCGAAAAAGCCAAGCACGAATTGTCGTCCACGCTTCAGACTGAAGTCAACATTCCATTCCTCACGGCTGACTCATCGGGTCCGAAGCATTTCACGATGTCATTCACTCGCGCCAAGCTTGAGGAGTTGACCCGTGAATTGATTGACCGCTCCATAAAAATCACCAAGCAAGTCATTGAAGACGCCGGTTTGAAAATTTCCGACATTCACGAAGTCGTCATGGTCGGCGGCCAGACCCGGATGCCGTTGATTGTCGAGGAAGTGAAGAAACTGTTCGGCAAAGAACCGCACAAAGACATCAATCCCGACGAAGTCGTGGCCATCGGGGCCGCCGTCCAAGGCGGAATCATGCAGGGCGATATCCGCGACGTGCTTTTGCTCGACGTAACGCCGTTATCGCTGGGTATCGAAACTATGGGCGGAGTGTTCACCAAGATGATTGAGAAGAATACCACTATTCCTTCGGCCAAGACCCAAGTCTACTCCACCGCCGCCGACAGCCAGCCGTCAGTTGAGATTCATATCTTGCAAGGCGAGCGGGCGATGGCAGGCGACAATAAAACCCTCGGCCGGTTTATCCTGGATGGCATTCCGCCGGCTCCGCGAGGTGTCCCGCAAATCGAAGTAACTTTCGACATCGACGCCAACGGTATCTTGAACGTTAAAGCGAAAGACAAAGCCACTAACAAAGAACAATCGATCCGTATCGAAGGCTCGTCCGGCCTCTCCGACGAGGAAAAGAAGCGTATGACCGCCGACGCCGAGAAATTCGCTTCCGAAGACGCCAAGAAAAAAGAGCTCGCCGAATCTCGCAATATGGGTGAGACCTTGGCCTACTCGACCGAAAAGATGGTCAAGGACAACGACGCCCCCGACGCTCCGGCCGGGGCAGGCAAAATCAAAGAAGATGACAAAAAAGAACTGAATGATAAAATAGAGAAGGTCCGCTCGGCTTTGAAATTGGACAACGCCGACGAAATCAAAAAGGCGACCGAAGACCTATCCAAGTCCGCCCAACGTGTCGGCGGGGAATTGTACAAACAGCAAACTCCGCTAGCTGGGGAACAGCCAAAAACCGAAGAGACTAAGACTGAAGAAGCACCGAAGTAAGGACCTACCAAAAACTAATTGATTATTCGCGAATATAAATTAGAAGATAGAGAAGCCGTGGGACGATGCGCGCTTGAATTAGCGGAGTCTCAACATCGCAACCAACCTGAATTTTGGAGCGGTTCAAAAGACGTGTCTGCTGATGCTTGTGTGGATTCATTGTTGAATCAGATTAAAGACGGTAAAGGGAAACTTTTTGTGGCCGAAGCCGATGGAACAATCGCGGGATATGTGTGTCTTACCGTTAATGATATTGAAGATGAGCCGGGCTTCATCGCGAAACAAAATGGACACGTCGCAGATCTAGTAGTCTTAAAACAATTTCAAGGAAAAGGGATTGCAGGAGAGTTGATGACTGCGGCAGAACGATACGCGAAAGAGCGGGGCTGTATGTACACCTCTCTTGTGGTAAGTAGTGGAAATTCAGCTATAGACTTTTATCGCAAGTTGAATTACGAAGTCGCCAGTGAAATAATGAGAAAAATTCTATAAACCTGATGAATAAACTAACCGCGAAGATTGCAGTGTGGCACGTCGTGGTGGCAGGGTTGGCGTGGTGGATGTGGAATGTGGGGCAGAAGGTGGGGTTTAATTCCGTGACGGGGGTGGATATCCAGTTTCCATCGCTGGTGGCGTTTCTATTGCTGACGGCGGTGATTGTGATGGGCTATATCATGTTTCGGCAGAGGCGCTGGGCGGGGAGTATCACGGCTATTCTCGGGATTTTGTTCATGATGGCGTTCGGTTGGAACTATTTAAACTTGATTGCCGTCGCCATCGTGCTGGGATTTAACTTCTGGTCGGCGACGCGGGTCCGGCGCGAAATTAACGAACGGCGGATTCTCAATATCACCGACGCGTTCTATCACGGCCTGATGCCGGTGGTGCTGGGATTATTCGTGATGATTTCATTTGCCGCCTATCAAAGCCCATTGTTGAGCGAAATTAAAACCGCCCAAGAATTGCCGAGCCAGACCCAGGTACTTTTCCAACAGCTGGTCGAAGGCACTGTCGGCCAAAAAATCCAAGCCCCGACGGTCCAGCAGCGCAATCGGCTTATCAATGAAATCGCTTCGCAAACCCTCCAGCAAATCAACGGCGTCATGAAACCCTATTTCCGCTACGCCCCGCCGATTCTCGCTTTCGGTCTCTTCCTCATTCTCTGGGGCCTGTCCTTCCTCTTTGTCTGGCTCGGGGTTTTGATTGGCCTGATTCTGTACTGGGTATTAAAAAAGACCCAGATGGTCCGAGTCGAGGAGAAAGACGTAAAGGCTGAAATATTGGTCGTTTAAAAAAGAAGCGCCTCGACGTGCCGATATGGCGCGCCGAGGCTGGGAACCTGTTATCCCTGGAGTAGTTTTTGGTCGACGGGCCAGCTCGAAAGATGACCCGTCGACTCCGACGCCTGACGAGCGGAACGCCGAGCGCGTTGGGGTTACTCTGGGTTACCAACGCGAGAGTATCACATTCTGGGAGTGCAGAGCTCTGTGGTAGTGGAGCTGTGCAAACTGGATCCAGATCTGCGCCAGGCCGGACTCCCGTCCGGATTTCGATAACCATGCGAGTTTGTCTTGCCCCAACTTAACCTTACAGGGCCAAACGCTGGTGGCTATCGACGAATCTTGATGAAAAAGAGCAGGTAGTAAGCCGGACAATGACTCTGGCCAATCATTGAACGTCCGGCAATGAACTAGAGGAAAAACAGAGGTTTGATTAAGGTTCATCTCTCCCCATCCTCACCAGATATTATACCACGACTGAAGTATAGCATACCTTGAAGAAAGTTGTCAACAGTGATAAAATAGACCTATAAAATGGCAAACAGGGATTATTATTCAATTTTAGGAGTATCGCGAACCGCATCGGCCGATGAGGTTAAAAAGGCGTACCGCAAACTGGCCCATGAGCATCATCCCGATAAGAAGACGGGCGATGAAGCCAAGTTTAAAGAAGTCAACGAAGCCTATCAGGTGCTTTCGGATCCGCAGAAGCGTTCCAACTACGACACGCTCGGCTACGCCTATAACGACGGCGGTTTTGGTAATGGCCAGCCGGGCGGGCAGGGGAGCTATAATTTTAATCAGGAAGATATTTGGAGTATGTTTGGCGGGAATCGCGGGGAGCGTCGAGGAAATAGTGAAGATATTTTTGAAATGTTCTCGGAGATGTTCGGCGGTTATCGCCAGTCCCAGCAGGAACAAGAACGCAAAGGCGAGGATTTATTTATCGAAGTGATGGTCAGTAAAAAAGACCTCGGCACGACGCGGATGATGGAATACGATATTCAGGATTCTTGCGCGGAGTGTCATGGTGAAGGCGTGGCTAAGGGCTACAAAATAGTTACTTGCCAAACCTGCAAAGGCGCGGGCCAAGTCCGCCAGCAAGCCCGAAGCATGTTCGGCAATTTCTCAACCATTACCGCCTGTCCGACCTGTCGCGGTAAAGGCCGAATGCCCGAAAAAGAATGCCCAAGTTGCAAAGGCACTGGCCGTCTCAAATCCCGAAAAATCCTCGAAGTCCGTTTGCCGATTAATCTTCCCCATTCTTACAATATCGTCGTCCCTCTCGCCGGCAACGCCGGCAAAGGCGGCCAACCGCCCGGCGACTTGGTGGTCAATATCAAAGTGAAGTAACATAAAGACAAAGCATATGCCCGTCTTTATGTTACAATATGTTTAATGGATCCCGTAGGAAGTCGCCCTATCGGGTCTAAAATTCAAACGGTAAGTATAATAGCGTAGCATCGGTCTCGCACCAAAGTGTCTGACATGTTTCTACGACTTCTGACGGGATGGATGCCATCTCCAAGTATCTAAACTTTTTTCATCTGCCGTTTTTTAATTTGGCGTCGAGTTCGGCCGCGGCGGGCAACGTGCTTACTACCACAAAATCAATCGCGATAACCGCCTCCAAGTCACTAAGTTCGCTTCAGGTGCCGTCGCTGACTCCAGCGGAGCTGTTCGGGATTCTGGTCGTGGTCGGCGTTTTGCTGATGGCCTTAACCCTTGGGCGGACGCGGACGCTTATCTCGACGCTTTCGATTTACGTCGCTTTTTCGCTTCAAGCGATTTTCCCTTTTTTTAGCTGGCTATTGAAACAACAATCGTTCACCAACGATCTGCCGACTCTGCGCGTCTTTGTCTTTCTATTTTTGTACGCGATTGTGTTCGGCCTCATGAACCGTTCCATTCTCAAAACTAGATTTAATTTAATTGAATCGTCTTTTGTGTCCGTGGTGCTAATGGGCTTGGCCCAGCTTGGGTTGGTTATTTCCATAATTCTTAATCTCGCCCCCAGCTTTTATAATATCAGCCAGCGTATCCCGGCAAGCCTTCTTCCGTACATCGGCAACCAACACGCCCTATTCTATTGGGCGCTCGTCCCGATATTTCTCCTCCTCTTCCAAAAACACTCTGACTAGGTTTCACTTACTTGATTTCTAGGTTATAATATTAAATCTAAACCTTAGCTCTTTGAAAGGAGGTCACTGGTGAGCAGTTTTGTCTCGATTCGTGAACGGAAATGGTCTCGGGCTGTTCGCCAGAGGCTTGAAAGACAATTTCGGGACAATAAGAGGTACCGTTACGTGATTTACGAAGCAGAGAAGCACGGCCTTCAAGCCGAACCTCTCTATGAACTGCAACGCGATAACGCGATTCGATACAGCTCTGACTATCTATCGCTCGGAGACAAGATTTGTAGGATCTATCGGGTGTCTGTTGATCGCTTTAGGTTCAGAGTGGCGGGTCTAGAGTCGGCGGAGTTTGCCATTTTCGAGCATTCGCTTACAGATTTCTCTCGGGAGTATTTCGTCGTCCGTTCTGTCGCTATCCGAGAGGTGGCGGGTTCAGAAGAACACCTTCTGATGGTTCTTGGCCTCGAGACCAAAAGTCGCCTTGTCCGTGTGCCCGTGCTGAACTGTTGGGTGTATCGAGGTAGGTGGCAGTCTCTTCAAGTCCAATCTGCTGCGTTGTAATTCTCACTTAAATAAAAAAACGGCTCTCGCCGTTCCGGACTTCTCGCCGGTTTCTTCCGGCCCCGTTTCCTAGCGGGGCCTTCGCTTTTTATTTGCTTTTTATTAAATTTTGCTGTATATTGTGTCCAGCTATTTGAAAGGAGGTGAGCATGAGGCTGAAGGTTTGTCAGAAATGTGAGAGCCACGATAGGATTCGTAAACAGAGACGTGGAGATCTCTATCTGTGTTGGAAGTGCCGAAACCAGAAGCCGGCTTATACGACTATTGCTGAGGCTCGCGAAGCTTTCAATCGGCGGGAGTTTCGTATGGCAATGGGAGCCAGTCTTAGTTTTGATGAGTTGTACGAAGATTTCAGTAATGATTGCAAATCTTTTACATGCATCATCCAATCTCATGGATTAAGTCGGGGGCGTATCGGGCGATTGTACAATAAGTACTTCAGCCAGATTATTCCCCGTCGACCCGACGCTCGTACTAGACAGAAAGTGTGTACGCGAAAGCGGCGAGCCATCAGGGCCAAAGTTGGCTTTGAGTCAAAGTTCAAATCTCTGATTTCAGAAGCTACACGACATGGAGTCAAGGCTACTCTGCACAAGAACTCGGGCCAGGTGGTTAAGGCTTCGACTAGATTTGTCAACTTGAACGGGCTTCTTTGTCTCAGGTTGAATAGCAGAATTGTATCACGGATTGGATACCGTGATTACTGGAGATTCAGCTTCAGACATCCGGAACGGGTAACTTTTGTCATTTTGCAAATTTCAAAGAAAGGGCGGAAGTGTCGATTTCTAGTAGTTCCTAGTAGCCTCATGTCCGGATCCGAAATTATCTATGTTCCGGCTAGAGGTTACTCTGGTTACAATGGGATCAGACCCAAAGTTGATTGGCTCGCATATGAGGATCGTTGGGATTTGTTGGGTGGTTTGGTTGCAAGTACTCCAGCACCTCAAGTGCGATGAGCCACGTCTAAAAAGCGTGGCTCGCTCTTTTTTGTTTGAGCTATTTATTCTTTTCTACGCGTTCCACATAGTCCCCAGTTTGGGTGTTGACTAAGATGGTATCGCCGGATTCAATGAAAAGGGGGGCGTTGACGGAAGCGCCGGTTTCGATGGTCACTTGTTTCACTCCGCCTTGGGCGGTATCGCCCCGGATGGCCGGCGGAGCTTCCGTAACTTTATATTCCATTTTGATGGGCAGTTCGATACTGATGATGGCGCCCTCAAAAGCGATGGCATCAATCACCGTGTTGGCTTTTAAAAACTTGGCCGTATCGCCAATGATGTCGGCTTTTAATTCAAATCGTTTCGGATCGTTTTCATAGGAGAACCAGTACTGGTCGCGATGAGCGTAGAGATATTTTACTTTTTGGCGCTCGACATCGGCCGGCTCAAAGACGTCAGATTGAGCGAAGTTGCGTTCGAGGTTTTTCCCATTGATCAGATTGCGCATGCTGACCTGCACCGTCGGCCGGCGCTGTTGCATCTTTAGATGATGAGTCTCGAGCACTACGAAGGGCTGGCCCTCATAGATAAAATAAGTTTTCGGCTTTAAGTCGTTGACTGGTATAGCCATAAGAAAATAGTATTAAGCAGTAAGGGCTCCGATAAAAAAAACCCGAAGGTCATCACTAATATAATCGAATTTATGATTTTGGGCAAGTATTAAAAAACGGGCGGGGACCGATGTGCCCCGCCCGTCGTGTGCGTTCTTTCCGCTGGTGGCTACTTGCCCCAGCGGTACGTGATTGTTCCAGTTCCTCCGGCGAGCACGGGAGTGATTGGTTGCCCATCACTCCACGAGCTGTAGTTAACGTTTGCCACCCCCGACAGACCTTTGATGGCCTCTACGAAGATACCTGCCTTTAACTCGAACTTGCCGAGGTTGACCCCCGCCGAGATTTGCATCTCGATCATCTCGACCACGATTTTCGACACCGTGCTGTACGGCGATGTCATCGTGTTGAAGTTGTGCGAGGAGCTGTTCTGGGTCAACGACGGCATCGACGTGTCCTGGTAAGAAGAAGAAGAGAAGGATTCGTCATTGAACTCGAAATTCCCTGACCCTTTCTCTTCGCCGAAGAGGACCGCCAGATTTAAATTACTTTCGATGGCGACCCGTCCGAGATGGGTATTGACCGTACCGCCAAGGCGCGGACCGAAGCCCTTAAAGTCGAACTTCGCCGAGGCGTTGGCTGATTCCTCGTCGTGGGAGAACGATGAGTAAGACCCATCCTGGGACGTGTAGCTGTTGCTAGATGTTGACGCTTGGGTAATCGTCGTGCTGTTCTCGACGTGAGCGTAGGCCACGCCGGTGAAGAGTTTCACGGTGCCTTTCGGCAGGGTACTGTACCAGATTAGCCCAACCTCGCCGTTCTGGATATTCCAGGCCGAAGTCGCCCCATATTGCTGGCCACCGTTGGCCGAGATTGTCTGCCCCATCGTCGAGAGAGAATCACTATTGACGTTGGTATTGTTCCCTTGTGAAGTGTCAACAAAGGGTTTGATGTTTCCCGCCACGGCCGCATTTGACGAATAGTTCCAGCCACTACCGCCGAATCCGATGCCGTTCTTTATCGGACCGCTCTCGGCGGCGAAGATTGCCATCGGATGATGGCCTGGATTCACTGCCAAGACATTCGACGATAAAGAAGAAGACGAGGAACCATTCCCCGCCTGGTCGTAGATCGAGTGGTAGACCTGGTTGTCGATTGATCCTAAGACAAAGTCGCCCCCCCACAGCCCCACGTAGGGCAGGACGGTTACCGACACGCTCGGGCCGGTGCCAGTGGCAGGGTCCTGGGTCTGGGCGCCGGCCGGAATGGCCGGGACCAAGAGCAAAACGACAATCAGAGCGAGGACGAGTGAATGCAGTAAGCGGGTCATAGTGCCTCCAAGTGAGCCAATTAGGCTCGGTTTCGATTGTAAAGCTGCAATCCAGGGCAGCCTCTATTGTATAATAATCATTTTTATATGTCAAGAGCATGATTTTCTTAATTTTAGGCTTGGTTGACAGATATGGTTAAGTATGATACTATGTACACATGATTAAAACCCTTAAATTAGCTCTTGTAATACCTATGGTTTTGGCCCTAATAGCCATGCCCTTATACCCGACTTTAGCCAGCCAGGGCTCTTACATTGCTCAAGACCCTCAAACGATTGTTTGTAACAGTCTTAACGCGGTTGGTATCGGTTGCGCTTCTCAAACAACTACTCCTTATATCCCCAGTTCTTACCAGCCCAAGCCGACGCATTTGAATTTCGATATTTTCAGCAACACGCCGGTGGCCAGTACTGGTACTTCCACTTCGGCTGATAATTCCAATCTTACGGCCACTATTGCTAATGCCACGGCACCGACCGATTTGTCGGGCCAAAAAATTAATCTAGTTTCCGTTCCGAATTCTCAAGATATTTACGAATTAGTAAACGGTCAAAAACACATCTTTCCGTCGATCGCCATTTTCTACGATTACGGCTATACACTGGACATGGTTCAGCCGATTAGCCAGACCCAGCTCGATAAATATCCTCGAGCCGGTTTGATTAAAGTTCAAGGCAGTTCCTCGATTTATTATTTAACCGAAGGCGGTTTGGTCCGTCAGGTTAATAATCCAAGTCAGATTTTTGCCTTCTACGGCGACCGCGCCGAGGACGTCATCACCATCAGCCGGAAAGAATTTAATTTTTATCCGACGAACCAATACGTCTATCAGATTTCCCCGCTCAACCTTGACGTCTTCCAAATCAGCGGTTCCGGCAAACGCTACTTAACGCCGATGGCCGTCGCTCGCTTGAATATCCGCTCCGAGCAAGTCGCCCCAGTCAGTAAATCCGAGCTCGATTCGTACAAGACCTTGGCACCGTTGATTGACTAAGACAGCCATTAGAACTTAGATAAATCAAAACCCGCTCGTTCGAGCGGGTTTTGATTTAGATCACGACTTCTTCTGTGGCGCCGAGAAGCCTTTCAAGATCTTGTTGTCGGATCTTAAGGCGAGCTTCCCATAAAGTTCTTTGGCCAGCATCAATGTTCTCTTCTAATAACATTGTCTTAGCTTCATCTACTAATCTTTCAGCCTGTAGAACCCTAACTTCATTAAGGTCGGCTTCCTGTTTCGGATCGTTTAATTCTCCCATAAAGAGATAATAGTTTTTTATATAAAAAGCGTCAAATCTAGCTGTGACTAAATTGACCTTGACAGATAGACATTTAGTATGCTATCATGGCAGTACCTTTACAACAGGAGAGTGACAGATGAAACCGAAGCGATTGATTGCGTTCGTTCCAACGATGGCCATCCTGGCCATCACCCTCGTCGCCTGCGGGCCGTCGAAAGAGGAGATTGCAAAGAACGAGGCCAAACAGGAGGCGACCAAGGCGGCGCTCGTGATCGCCAACGGGACCATCAGCGGCGACTCGGCGGAGGCTCAGAGGAGCCACATCTACGACGTTCTGCGAGCCGTCGATCTCGTGTTGGCTGACGTCCCGCTCGAAGCATCGACTCTTGACTACCAGGTCCGCGAAGCCCATGGTCGCGATGCCGCATACACCTTTCGAACGTTCTGGTCGACGAAAGCGGCACCGGAGCAGGCCCAGGAACTGAAGGCGAAATTCATCCTCCAGGCGAAACAAGCGGGGAAGACCTTCGAGGACTTCCGAACCTCTTCGCAAGAGATGAGCCAGGTGATCGCCCGGAACAGCGTCGAGATCATGCAGGCCAACGGCGGCAAGCCAACCGTGGCGATGTTGCGGGCAGCCGGCATGACGGTCCCGACGATCGTGAAGACACGAACCATCATCAAGCGTGTGCCGGCCAAGCCGATCCATCGCGTGGCCCACAGAGCGCCGGTCAAGAAGCACCGCACGAAGCTGGCCGAACGGCGCTCTGGCGGGTAGGCAGACAGACGAAGCCATCGAGGCTTCGGTAAAGGGAGACTCCGGTCTCTCTCACCGAAGCCTCCTTTTATTTTTCAGTGAATGAGTGAAATAAAAAACTTGTTTCTGATTTCCGAACGAGTGCTGAAAATATGAGCGAAGCGATTATTTTTACTTAAGTTGAGAAACGTCAAAATCAGGATGGCCGTGGAGGAATTCGGAGAGGGAGGTTTCTTTTTTGCCTTCAAGTTGGATAATTGAGAGAGTAAGTTTGCCGTCGATACGTTCAGCTTTTTTAATATTGATTATTTTATCGTTCCACGTAGTCCACGTACCCGGTTCGGGGTTGAGGGCTCGGATTTGATTGTAAATTTCTTCGGCTGAATGAGACCAATTGATTCGCGCATCGGCGCGTTCAAATATCTTAGTGAATGTCGCTTGGGTGTGGTCTTGTTCCTGCGGTTTAATTTCTCCGTTTATTAATTTCGGAATCGCCTCAACCAATAATTTTGCGCCTTCTTCAGCCAGGTCATCATGTATTTCTTGGTATGCCTTGTTTTGTTCTACATGATACGTGATTTGTGAAATGACTGCGCCATGGTCGACCTCTTTGTCGACTTGCATAAGGGTGACGCCTGTTTCCGTGTCGCCATTTAGAATCGCAGTTTGGATGGGAGTTGAGCCTCGATATTTTGGCAAAAGCGACGGGTGAATATTTAAAAAATATTTAGGGACAGTCAGATAGCGTTCAGGAATTATATTGCCATATGCTACGACAACGCACAGGTCGGGTGCGAGTGATTTAAATTCTTCAAAAAAAGAATCACCTGCCTGCGCAGGCAGGTCTTTGAGCGTGGTTGGCTGAAGAACTTTTAAACCTAATTGTTCTGCGGTTATCTTAACGGGCGGGGGAGTAATGATTTTCTTTCGACCGACTGGTTGGTCGGGCATGGTGACGACCGTCACATCAAAGCCCGCTTTATGCAAAGCATTCAATGATGGTACCGCAAATTCAGATGTCCCAAAAAATATAATTTTCATAATTTAGAATCGATAGGTCTTGACCTAAGCAGACCATCGCAGGCGGGTAGCCGAGGGCAGAGCGGAAAAGTCAGCAGACTTTTAACGCGGGTCGGCGTGGGCTAGACCTATCGATTCTGCACTCTATCCTTAATTACTAGGCCATTCAAATGATCGGTTTCGTGCTGGAGGACGCGGGCGAGGAAGCCTTTGGCTTTGAATTTGATTTTCTTACCAGTTTCGTCGAGAGCTTTGAACATGATTTTCTTGGCGCGGGGGATTTCGACATAAAAACCGGGGATCGAGAGACAACCTTCTTCAATGTCATCAGTATCGTCTGAATATTCGGTAATTTCGGGATTAAAATAAGCTTCCGGTACTTTGTTTGCAAGGGCGATTTTAGCGTCAATGACGAAGATGCTTAAATCTTGGCCGACTTGATTGGCCGCCAGACCGACGCCCATATTCTCCACCATCGCCTTTTTCATATCCAAAACCAGCTGAGCATACGTGCCAGCCTTTATTTCTTCCGCCGTTATTTCTTTGGTTTTCTGAGCCAGCACCTCCGCCGGCACCTTCGTAATCTCAGCCATGATGTTGAAATACTACTGAATTATAAGACCTTTGTCTATTTCTTACATTTCTGCTAAATTTTAAAAGCGGTAATAATTATTTGTAATACTAATATCATATGAACATATGTAGATATATTCATATGATACTGGGGAGCTGAAATAATTTTATGACTGATCAAACGACATATGATGAGTTTCGAGAGATAGATATTCGGTTGGGGAAGGTGGTTGAGGTGCAAGATTTCCCCGAGGCGCATAAGCCGGCGTTTAAATTGAAGATTGATTTTGGGCCGGAGATTGGGATTAAATCATCGAGCGTGCAAGCCGTTGGTCCGCACACCAAAGAAGACCTCCAAGGCCTGTTGGTCTGCTGTGTCGTCAATTTCCCGCCCAAACAAGTCGGCAAATTCACTTCCGAAGTCCTCACCCTCGGCTTCAGAAACACCGCCGGCATCGGCTGGGTCTTAATCACACCCGCCAAGGATTCGGTGGAGATTGGCGACCGGTTGACGTAAATCTTTTAGGGTCGTCTATCTTCTAGATTAAGCTCTCTGTCTACCTCGATATTTTCTAGAAAACTTTTGTCGTGAGAGATAACAATAAGCGCTCCTTCAAAATTTAGCAGGGCGCTTTCTATTTGCTCAATACTGTTGAGATCTAAATTATTAGTTGGTTCGTCGAGGACTAAAAGTTTCGGGGGAGTATTTCCAGCAAGAATACAGGCGAGAGCGGTCCTCATTCTTTCGCCTCCGCTTAGGACTTCAACTTTCTTGAAGACATCGTCCGCGGGAAATAAAAACAAAGCTAGCCAATTTCGGGCTGTTTTTTCGTCTAAGCCGGATAAATCTTTGAGATTCTTCAAAACCGTCTTGTTTTTATCGAGAACGGTTACATTTTGGTCTAGATAAGCGTAGCGGTTAATTCCCAAAGTTATTTTACCGGATGACGGTTTTAATTCACCGAGCATCAGTTTGAGGATAGTCGTCTTGCCGGAACCATTTGGTCCGCTAATTGCCATGCGGGTGGGGCCATAGATGGATAAGTTTAATTGGGTAAAAAGCGGTTGGGTGTAAGCAAAGTCAACATTTTTGAATTCGGTGACAAGTTTGCTTTTTGGAATTTCCGTATGGCCTAAATCAACTTCGATTCTATTTTCAGGCGAGATTCTCTCTTTCGCGTTTTTAACTTTGTCTGAGGCTTCATTAATTTTATCTTCGTGGATCTTTTTGAGTTTGCCGGTGCTTTCTTGAGCATGTTTGCGCATTTCATTAAGAACACTTTTGGGTAATCCTAAATCTGGAGCGACTTTTTTTCCGTGGCTAGACCGTTTTTGCTGCCGTTCTTTGGTAATTTGCGCTTGATACTTTACTTTTTTGGCTTCTCGTTGGGCGTCAGAAAGTTGCCGTTCTAGTGCTTCCTCTTCGAGGGCTTTTTGCTCGATGTACATTTTATAGTTGCCACCGTAAGTTTTTAAGCCCTTGTCCGAAAGTTCGAGAATTCTATCCATAAGATTAAGAAGGGTTCGGTCGTGACTGACCACTAACAGCCCACCCTTCCAGCGCTGGACTAAATTATATACAGCCTGACGAGCTTCTTGGTCTAGATTGTTTGTTGGTTCGTCGAGGATCATAAAGTCGACATCTCTGATTAATAAACTCGCCAACACTACTCGCGTCCTTTCCCCTCCACTTAAACTATCCATGAGCCGGTCGAGCGCGATATGGTTTAGACCGACTCGGGCTAAAGATTCAAGGGCCGTGTGTTTTATTTTCGTGTTTAGCGTCTGAATAACAGAAAGATGGAGATCTATTTGATAATCTTGGGGCAGGTAAGCTATTTGAGTGTGCTTCTCTATAACTCCAGTAAGAGGTTTTGCTTTCTCGGCGATGATCTTAATGAGAGTAGTCTTCCCGACGCCATTCTGGCCAACGAGGCCGGTTCTTTCTCGACCGAAAGTTGTGGTCAAATTTTTGAACAATAAAACTCCCGGCTTTATCTCGAAGCTTATATCACGCAGACTTATTAGATTGTGTTTAGATTGATTGTTTTGCATAAATTAAATTAACCCAGCGAATTGCACTGGGTTAATCGATAACTAAGTTTAGTTAGAGTTCTACTGGCCCAATACAAAACTTCCAAAAGTTTTGGTTCCCTTGTTGGTGTGTGGGATGTTGGAGGTTGTATTCATTGGACTATTAAAGTTATTGTACCACCCCACGCAATACTTGTCAAATATTGGAGAGTGTGGTACAGTATAAATACGATTATGAAATATCATAAACGCCAAATGAATAGCCAGTTTATCGCCCCGACTTATGTCTGGGGTATTGCCGATTTTCTCGGCTATTCAGGTTTGTTTAACCAAGGCGATGTTGATATAAAATAACTCTCAATTTTAATCTCTCAAGAGCGCCTCGGTTAGATAGACCGAGGCGTTTTCGTTCTATCTAAAACTCGGTGGGAGTTCGTTAATAATTAAGGAGGCAGTATGTCTGAGGCGACGAAGGTGGTTTTTCTGCAGGGTAAGACCATTAATCTTCGGCCTTTCCAAAGGGCCGACATTCCGACACTCACGCGCTGGATGAATGATCCTGAAGTCAGAGAATTCATCAGCAAGGTGTTTCCAACTTCGGAAAAAGTTGAAGAGGAGTGGTTTGCCAAACTCGGTGCCGACGACAAAAATGTCGTTCTAGGCATTGAAACCAAAGAGGGCCAGTTGATTGGCTCAATGGGTATCCACCAAATCAACTGGCAAGATCGCGTGTGCACCACTGGTGCCGTCATAGGCGAGAAGGGGTATTGGGGGAAGGGTTATGGCACTGATGCCAAGATGTACTTCCTCGATTACATCTTCAACACGCTGAACCTCCGCAAGGTCTGTTCTGGAGTCATCGAGTTCAACGAGCGGAGTTTGAAGTATAGCTTGCATTGCGGCTATAAAGTTGAAGGCGAACGCCGCGAACACATTTTCAAGAATGGTAAGTATTGGAAACTCATTGAGCTCGGCCTGTTCAAGGAAGAATGGCAACCAATCTGGGAGCGGTATAAGGAAACCGGCAAAGTTGGGTGACACAGCGGGCGGGTGAGATAACATCAACCCCGCTTTTTATTTGGTCTGGATGTTTATTAAAAATGGTGCTAAAATTTTTGCATGAAAACCGTCGGTATTATTGGTGGTGTTGGTCCTAAAACAACTGCAGAGTTTTACTCGGAGCTTATACTCTTGGCTCAAGGAGTAGAAAAAATAGCGAGACCACCTATTCTGATATATAGTGTGCCTTTACCATATGCTATAGAAAAAGACTCAATACTGAATGCCACTGGTGAGGAAAGGAATATCCCGTATCTTATTGAAGCGGCTAAGATTTTAGAAAAAGGTGGTGCCGATTTTGTCGTAATGCCTTGCAATACTCTCCATGCTTTCATCACTGATATTCGAGCGGGAATAAAAATTCCAGCATTAAGTATTATTGAAGAGACGGTGAGATTTCTTAAGAATGAAAACATATCTAGTGTTGGGTTAATTTCCACTGCTTCAACACGGAAAAATCAGCTCTACGAGAAAGCTTTTAAAGAAGCCAACATAGTTTATGAAATCCCTACTGATTTTCAGCAAGAACAAATAAATAAAATAATCCATGATTTAGTGATGGGAAACAATACTGACGATGGCAAAAATATTCTGGAGGGTATCATTGATTCTTTCGCCGAGAAAAATATAGAGGATATTGTTTTAGCTTGCACGGATTTACAGTTGTTAAAACCAGAACATGGGACAATCAAAATTTACGACACAATGAAAATACTCGCAAACGCGACAATTCGCCAAATATTTTAATAGTTTTGCCTGATTTGACAGTAGTTTGGAGTAGGTGTATACTGGTCATATTAACAACTGAATACTAATAGAAACGCATTAATACGGAAGAAGAGTACGCAATGAAGAGGGTACGAGCGAGCTTGGGATAGTGAAAGCCAAGCCCTGAATCATTGCCGAACACACTTCCGGAGCGGTTGGTGAGAAAGCCTCGCAAGGGGATATAAGCCAAACGGTGGGTCACTCCATCGTGAACAATCAAATCAAGTGCTCGATTTCCGAAAGGCGTCGAGAATAAAAGATGGGACCGCGGGATGTCTAAATTTTCAAGACTCTCGTTCTTTTTTCGCTTCGGCATAGTGCCGAGGTTAGCAAAGAACGGGAGTTTTTTCGTTTTCAGGACTTCCCGTAAAGGAGACCGAAATGAATGCTTTCGGTGTCAGTTTAGGCGGTATGGGCCCGCATAACCCACGGGAGGCATGGCCTCCCCCTATATGGTCCTCGTAGCTCAATAGAAGAGCGGTGCCCTGTGAAGGCATTGGTTGCGGGTGCAAGTCCCGTCGAGGACCCAATTATAAACAGTTTTATAATTGGCGGGGCTTGCATGCCGGAACGATGCAACATTCAGGAGAATGTTGCCGTGAGGCGGGGTCGCGAAATCAGCGAGCGACGGCGAGCTGATATTTGTGACCAAGTCCCGTCGAGGACCCATGAGTTATAAAAAGAAAAAATTAAAGAAGAGTGCGCTTGGCCAGCTCAAGTTCCAGCTTGGGCAGATTGGGCGTGCTCTGCTTTACAGAGTGCAGGCTCTTTTACAAAAAATCAGATTACCTCAGCGAGAAGTTGAGGAGGAGGTGACTGTGTTGAATTTGCCCAAGGTCTTAGAAATTTTGGGCAGATATGACAGACTGCCTAATAATCCCGATACCTCGAGTATCGAACCGGCGATCTTAGCCCAAATTGAAAAAGAAGGAAAGTTGCGCTTGTGTGTTTTTGTCTGTCCGAAGTTTAACCCAAAGGCTCTTGTTTCGTCAGAGCCAGAGAAGTACATGCCGGTCGAAGTTGGTACATTCGGTTTATTCGAAGACCGAATTACTAAAATCATCTTGCTTAAAAACGAGTTGATGCAAGCAGGCTTAGCGACTGAGATCAATTTGGTGCTGGGAGATAACGACGCTGAGGAGTATATCTTTCCATTCATCGAAGGTTTTACTCTTGATCCCCAGTGCTACCGGCAAAGACAGTCCACGTATCGTGGCGCGTTTGAAGAGCGATGTAAATCTTTATTCGGAGTCAAGGGTTGCGTCGTATGGTCCTTGGCAGAGTTCGGTGTAGTTATGGAAAATGACTTGCCAAATATTTCTCAAGAGAGCCTCAAGAAAGAGCTCGGTTTCTTCAGTTGGCTATTTTCAGGAGCGGGTCCGTATCGTGGAGAATTTAGTTTCTCTGAAACGGTCATTGCTGAAATGGTTATGCGGAAGTATCGACTCTATGGCGCGCAGGGAAAGTTCTTGGAAATGCTCGGTGGGATATTGTTACAGACCGAGGGTCCAGGTGTTTGGCTGGAAAGAACTCAAATGCTTCGATGTACTGGTGCGCGAGCTATTCCCGCTATCTATCCCTGGATTAGGAAAGGAGAAACAAATCAGGTGGCTCAGTAAAACCGAGCCGCCCTTTCTTTTTAGTTTGTGGTCCGCGGATCCAAATCAATCAGCCATTGGGTGGGGACGTAGCGCAGCAGATCGCGAGGAGGGAAGTCGGGGGAGATTTTGATGATGATGGTGTAGGTGAAACGGCCACGTTCTTTTTTGAGGAAGAGGGGGGAGGTGTCGGTGATTTTGATTTTGTCTTGGGCCTGGATGTGGATGGAGGCCATTTTTAATTTCTCAACGGCCGAGCGGGCGGAGGCGATGACTTTGCGGTGGTCGGCATGGGTGTAGGTGAGTTTGACGATACGGCTAAAGGGCGGATACCAGAATGCCTTGCGGGCGGAAAGTTCGAAGTCGCAGAGGCGGGTATAGTCATGGCGAGCCAGTTCGGGCAGGAGTTCAATTTGGTTGAAGGTTTGGGCGACAATTTGGCTCGGCTCACCATGCCTGTCGGCAGGCAGGAAGTCGGCCAATTTTTCTAAGTGATACCAAAGTCTTTCCGTAGTTTGGAAATCCGAACCAACGGCGAGGGCGTCAAGCTGGGGAATAATGACGGCATCGAATTTAAGGTCATAGGCGTAGCTGAATATTTTTTGGGTGGCTATGAGAATACTCGGACCAGGTTTTTTAATTTCGGTTATGATTTCGTCCTCTTCGGTTTGGTTTTGGGTGACGTCGGCGTCCATGAGCAGGATTGGCACGCGGTCGAGTTGCCCGAAAGTAATCATTTTTTGAAGTTCCTCGAATATTTTCTGGCCGCCGGCGGGGCCAGTCGCTTTGACTTGGGAACTGTGGCAGTTTGGGCAGGCGTACGGATAGGGCTGGGTGCGATTGCAGTGATGGCAGAGCAATGAAAGCGTTACGCCTTGATGGACGCGCATCGGCAAGTCGCAATCGGGACATTTGAACGAATATCCGCAACGCTGGCAGAGGAGGATGCCACTGTAGCCGCGACGAGCAGAGACGATAAGAACTTTGCCTTTTCCGCTATCGGCGGATCCGCCTCTGGTGGAGGAGTTCCTTAATGTCTCGCGCATCACGTCTCGGGCCTCGGGCGTTAGGGCGCCGACGATGTAGCCTTGTTTGAATTCCGCGGCGAGATCTATGACGGAAATTTTGGCGGGCCAGGACTTCATGGCATCACTGACCTTTATTTCTGATTGAAGGGACTTCTGATAAGCCACGACACCCAGTATGGGAGACAAAGCCACAAAGTGGGCGCTATGATTAGTGGCAATCATCTCCGCCAATTCAGGTGTCCAATATTTTGGACTCATATCTGATTTGTAGAATTCGTGGAGCGGATCAATTACAATTACTTTTTTTAAATTTGAGAAAGGTAGAAACAGGGCTTGGCGGGTACCGATAACTATTTGGATGCTTTGAGAGGAAACTTCTTTCCAGATTCGATAATACTCTTTGATGCCGGTGGCGGACGTGAGCGTTGCCGGCTTGATGTCCGCAAATTCGGATTGAAAATATGAAATATATGAGCCATCGGGGACAATAATTAATGTTTGCCCAGTTTTTTCGTTTTTCAAAAGTGATTTAATGTGCCGAGCTGAATCTTGGGCGCGGGTGATAATCCATGACGATGGGGTGCCGAGAGGCGGCACGGTAAACAAAGTCGCTAATTCGACGGGATAGCGGGGCTTCAAAAAAAACGGCGGTAAGACCGCTTTCATACATAGACCCAGCGGGGCGACATAGCGGTTGGCCAGCCAGAGAGCGATTTTAAATTGCCATTCGGCGATGACTGGTTCAGCACTTAATACCCGCGAAATTTTTTTGAGCTGGAAGAGAGATTTTTTGACCAGAATTTTTTGCTGGTCAAGATTGTAAGAATCAATTACGACGGCAGTAACGGGGCGACTGTTGAGCGGAACTTCAACCACGGCGCCTTTGGGAAGGGCCGAGTCGTGATAGTAACTCAAAATCTGGGGCACCTGCGGCGGGAGGACCGAAAGGGGCAGAACTTCAAGGACATGCATGTTTCAAGAATATAGAAGCAAGAAGCAAGAAGCAAGGTGTTGTGATTCCTTGATTTTTGCTATAATTCACTGTCGGTTTCCCTTAATTCCTAATTCATGATTTCTAATTCCAGTATCAAAGTCCGGATTGCGCCGTCACCGACGGGGTTTTTGCACATTGGAACAGGGCAGTCGGCCCTCTATAATTGGTTATTTGCGAAGAAAATGGGGGGTAAATTTTATCTAAGAATCGAAGATACCGATCGTGAACGTTCAACTAAAGAATACGAAGAAAGTATTTTGGGGGCTTTGCGATGGCTGGGCTTAGATTGGGAAGGTGAAGTGATTCGACAAAGCGAGCGGACGCAACTATATCGAACCGCATTAGAGAAATTATTGAGCGAAGGCAAAGCGTTTTATTGCCATCATTCTCAAGAGGAACTGGAAGCCGAGCGTCAACGCCAAGAATTTGAAAAAGTTCCGCCTCGGCACGAGTGTAATCATAAAGATTTGCCACTCGGCAAAGAGGGTGGAGGGATTATCCGATTGAATGTCGGTAATTCGATCCAGGTCATTTCTTTTGAAGATCAAATCAAAGGCCATATCGAATTTAAAGCCGGACTCTTGGGCGACTTTAGTATCGCTCGGACGGTGAGCGACCCATTGTATAACTTCGCGGCCGTTGTGGATGACGCCGAGATGGAGATTTCTCATGTCATTCGGGGCGAAGACCATATTTCAAACACGCCCAAACAAATTCTCGTCTATGAAGCCTTGGGTTTACCAATTCCATTGTTCGCGCATTTGCCACTAATCCTCGCGCCAGACCGTACCAAGCTTTCAAAACGCCATGGCGCGATGGCGGTTGTGGATTATAAGAAAGATTATCTGCCACAGGCGATTGTAAATTTCTTGGGTGGACTGGGCTACACATTCAGTAAAGATTTGCTGTCGCGTGAAGAGATGATTGCCGAGTTTGATTTATCCAAAGTCCATAAATCCGGAGCAATCTTTGATACCAAAAAATTAAACTGGATTAATTGCCAGTATATTAAGCGCTTATCACCCGAAGAATTTAGAACCGTAAGCGGAATTCAAGAAATTTCTGATTCGGCGGTGCCTCTCGTCACCGAACGGCTTGAAAAATTATCCGACGCCCAAGAGTTCGCGTATTTATGGCAGGAACCAGTCTACGAAAAAGAATTATTAAATTGGAAAACCTCCTCACCTGAAGAAGTTAAAAATTCACTGACTCAAACACTAGCTGTTATCGAAGAATTAGAAAACATAACTGATGAAGCTCTAAGAAGTGATTTGGATAAACTCAGTACAGCCACAGGCAACAAGGGACTCGTGTTTTGGCCATTGCGCGTGGCTTTGTCTGGCAAAGACAAATCGCCCGATCCGGTCCAGTTGGCTGTCGTGCTGGGTAAAAAAGAAACATTAAAACGGGTCCACAAAGCAATTGAAATGTTCTAATGGCACGACCATCAAAAATAATTTTAAGCTGCATGCTCGTGGTTGCCTTGGTGGCTCAAGGCTTCTTTATTAATCTCGCCCCGGCCGCGGCGGATACGGGCCAGCTTCAATCGCAAATCGACGCGGATAATCAGCAGATTCAACTGCTCAACCAGAAAATCGCGCAGTATCAGGCCGCGCTCCAGCAGATTGGCGCCGACAAGAACACGCTTCAAACAGCTATCAACGCCCTTGATCTTCAGCGCAATAAAATTCAAGCCCAAGTCGCCGTAACCCAGCGCCAAATCGACACGACGCAAATTCAGATTCAGCAATTGGGAAGCCAGATTACGAGCACGCAGTACAATATCGGCGAAGATAAGCAAGCGCTCATGGCGTATCTCCAAAATATTCAGCAGACCGACAATCTGCCGTTACTGGTACAGGTGCTATCATCGGGCGATCTTTCTCAATTCTGGAGCGACGCTGAATCAATTCTCCAGATTCAAACGGCTGTCCGGCAAAAAACCGACTCGCTGAAAATCCAAGAACAAAATCTCGCCGACACGCAGACGTCGGTACAAGAGAAACAAGACACGCTCACGGCCCAAAAACAGGCGCTTGCGTTGCAGCAGAAAACACTTACCGTGACGGTGCAATCCAAAAATCAGCTCCTCGCCCAGACCAAGGCCCAAGAGTCTAACTATCAGAAACTTCTGGCCGCGGCCCAGAAAGAGCTCGACAGCTACTCGGCGTTCACCCAGAATGCCGGCGGCGCGGGTCTGCTTCCGCACCAAACCATTTGCGATGACTGGGGCTGTTATTACAATCAGCGCGATTCGCTCTGGGGCGGCAATCCGCTCAATGGCACGAAGTACAGTCTCGCGAGCGACGGGTGTTTGGTCACGGCCATGGCGATGGTCCTAACGCATTATGGCTATCGCGACGTCACGCCGTTGACTATCAATTCAAATTCCGCGAATTTCGCGTCATATTATCCCGCATTTCTCCTCTATACAATCAGCGCGGGCGAGGCGACGGCTACCCGCACGATTGCGAGTATTGACGCCGTGCTTGGAACCGGCAATCCGATAATTGTCGGCCTTCACGCCTATGGCGGCACGCACTTTGTGGTGCTTACAAATGGCAGTAAAGGCAATTACGTGATGCGTGATCCGTACATCGCTAATGGCAACGACATCAGTTTCCTCGCTCATTATTCAATGAAAGAAATTTATAGCATCGCTAAAGTCGTAGTCAACGGCTAGTTGCCGTAAAATCTGTTACACTATTTTTAATGAAAAAGATTGTCATTCTCGGCGGGGGATTCGGCGGCATTCGCTGCGCTCTTGATTGCGCTAAAAAACTTCGGGGAAAGGCTAAAGTGACGCTCATCGATCGCAACGCCTATCACTCTTTCACACCGGCGTTGTATGAAATCGCTTCAGCTTATCAGCCGGACGATGATCCGTTTGCTCTGGAATTGCGCCGAGCGGTGGCGGTTCCGTATAAGGATATTTTTAAAGGTAAGAATATTGATTTTATCCAAGCCGAAATTTCATCGGTTGATATTAGAGTTTCGCACATTGTCCTAGCCGGTGGCGGTAAACTTGATTTCGATTATGCCGTATTTGCCCTCGGCGCCCAAGCCGCGGATTTTGATATTCCGGGGGTCTATGACTACGCCTATCAATTTAAAACAACCGACGATGCCGTGGCTCTCCATAACAAACTCGAAACTTCATTTCGAGATGCTGTCCAAGGAAGAATGCCGCTCCCGATAAAATTTTTAATTATCGGAGCGGGTTTTACTGGCATCGAACTCGCGGCGGAGTTGATGATGTGCGCCCGAAAATTATCTCGGCGTCATGGGTTCAATCGCCGGGCGTTTTCGGCCGTTCTTTTTGAAGCCGGTCCAGAAATTTTACCGACAGTGAAAGAAGTGGAACGAAAAAAGATTATGGCCCGGCTGACTGATTTAGGTGTTGTGGTAATGACAAATTCCGCCGTCGAGAATGTTTTAAGCGATTCGGTTAAATTAAAAACCGGACAGACCGTTGCCGGCACCGCGGTCGTGTGGACGGCGGGGGTGCAGGCCAATCGATTACTAGAGACAGTTCACGGCTTGCCCGTGACTGATAAGGGCAAGATTATGGTTGACGAAAATCTTCGAGTTCAAAATTCAGATAAGCTTTTTGCTCTTGGTGACTGCGTTGAATTTGTCGACCCGAAAACCCAAAAATCAATTCCGGGGCTCGCGTATCATGCCATTGACCAAGGAAAGATTACCGCTTCAAATATTACCGCCGTCATTCAAAATCGTTCATCGCACGCCTATAAACCGCACGTTAATTCTTGGGCGGTTCCCATCGGCGGCAAGTTTGTGCTCGTGCAAATTAGCTCTTCGCTGTGGGTGTCCGGATTCCTCGGGTGGCTCATTCGCCTGTGGATAGATGTAAGGTACTTTCTTTCAATCCTACCCCTTAAAAAGGCCCTCGCCTTGTTTAAAAAAGATCTAGTTCTTTTTGTAAAAAATGATTAATCTGCTTTTTTAGTAACGTTTCTAAAGCTTACTTAATAGTCTTTATTATAGTTTATATAAGTAACTAATAGGTCTGAAATTTAATTAATTTTGGGCCTATTAGTTTTTTAGTTCTAAAAATTGGCTCCAATTTATACCTAAAATTTTGGTTCAGTAATATTGACGTAAAAATCACCCCAAAATGTTATAATTGCTAGGTAAATACTCATTTTTATAGGTACTCTATCCCACATGATTGAGAGTAAGAAACTTAAGGGTACTATTTTGAAGTTATGTAGCTGTCTTTTTGTTGTTGGATTTTTGTTTATTGGAGCAACAAGTGCGTCCGCAGCCGTTCCTCATATTATAAGTTTTCAGGGCCGGCTCACTGATGCATCTGGAGATCTTCTTGGGAGCAACGGCACTAATTATTATTTTAAATTTGCTATTTACGGTGCTTCTTCCGGGGGCAGCCCGCTCTGGTCTTCGAGCGGAGTCGGCATCGCCATCAAAGTTACTCAAGGAGTTTTTAATACGCTTCTGGGTGATACGACCTCCGGATTCAATAGTCTCGACTTAGATTTTGATTCAACGGCGAATTATTATTTAGAAGTTCAAGTTTCTTCTAACAATTCGGATTTTGAAATATTAAGTCCGCGTCAGCGGATCGTTTCTTCCGGGTTTGCAATCAACGCCGACACGGTTCACGGCGGGCGGTTCATAAACGCGACTGGTGTTGGACAATTTGGAAGTCTTAGTACTGTGTCATATTCCCGATTCGGCACAGCGGTAACCTCGCACGGCCTTTCCACGCCAGCGGATTTACTGACGAGCGGAATCCTGGAATCTTCGGGGCAAGTATTTTTTGATACAAATGCCTCCGTGGCCGGTAATTTTGAATTAACTGGGGCGACAAGCAAGCTAGGCATCAACGCCGGCGGCACCATAGACACTACATTTGAAGTCGGTGGTACGGCCTCAATTTCCGGGACGTTGAATTTGGCCGGTCTTCTCACGGCAACTAACATCGGTTCAAATTCATTCGCCGGGTCATTAAATATCTCTAAAGGCCTGACCGCCAACTCCTATCAAGGGGCAGGACTTGGTCTTTGCGGCGACGCCAGCCACGCTTTGAGTTATTCCGGCGGCCAGTTCGGCTGTCAAAACGTCACGGGTTCCGGCATGACCGCTCAAGCCGGTATCGTCGCCGGCCAGTTGCAATTCTTCCAAAACTCGACAGTTTCTTCCGGCTCCGCTCAACTGGCCTGGGACACTACCAACAAACGCTTCGGTATCAATGCCGGCGGTACCACGAACACTACCTTCGAGGTTGGCGGTACGGCTTCCATCTCGGGCTTAGCCACCTTCGGTAGCGCCGCCTCCATCTCCACCAACTTCGAGGTCGGCGGTTACGCGAGCGTCGGCGGCAACGCGACCTTCGCCGGCACAGGTTCCAACTCTTTTGCCGGCAGCCTTAAAGTCTTAAAGGGTATCAAAGGTCTGGCCATTGTCGGCACTAGCTTCGAACAACAGGGGAGCACCGCTTCCAACTCTTTTGCCGGCAGCTTAAACCTCGGCCTGGGCGTCCACGCCACGGGGAATCTCACCACCGCCGGTCTCGTCTTTGCCACCGGCGCCGGTTCGTCTTCCTTCTCGGCTTTGACCGCCACCAATGCCATCCATGCCGGGGGCAATATCACCACCCAAGGTTTGATTCTCCAATCTAACAATACCGGCTCCAACTCTTTCTCCGGCAGTCTCACTTCCACGAAAGGTATCCACGCCACGAACAGTATCGACACCTTAGCTCAGTTCATGTCTTCCGGCACCGGCAGCAATTCTTTCCAGGGTTCCTTCAAGGCCGCTCTGGGCCTGACCGCCAACTCCTATCAAGGGGCAGGACTTGGTCTTTGCGGCGACGCCAGCCACGCTTTGAGTTATTCCGGCGGCCAGTTCGGCTGTCAATTACTCTCCGGTGGCTCGGGTATCAATTGGTCACCTGGAGTAACCACCAATCAAATTGCGTTCTACAACGGTTCTACCACGGCTTCCGGTTCGGCCTCTCTCATCTGGAACACGACCACTAAACGCTTAGGTATCGGCGCCGGGGCCACGCCAACTAGTCCGTTCTCTTTAGTGGACGCTTTGCCTGGTTCAACCGCTTCCGGCTCCTTCATGATTCGGTCGTCAAATACGATTGGCAACGTCGCTTCCATCTCGGCGACAAGGTTAACAAGTGGTAATGTCTTTAATATTAAAATACCGGTATCTGGTTTTACTGGCAATATACTAACGGTTACTAACAGTTCGGTAGTGGCTTCAATCAGCGCCGGCGGAAATATTGAACTGGCCGGCTATGCCAGTATCGGAGGCAATAACGTAGCTGCGGGAAAGATTCTTAACGTAAATGCCACGGGTCTTACCTCTGGTACTGGCCTCAATATCTTAGGCGGTACCAACTTAATTGCCGGTGGCACTCTCGCCAACCTCAATATGGGCGCCGCCACCGTCGGCAACGGTCTGACCGTAGCCACCACCGGTGTCTATACCGGCACCGGTCTGATTAATGTAACCACTAACGGTCTGACGACTGGTCAAGGTATTAACCTAAATAGTACCGCGGCAATTGTGACGCCCGGTTCACTGCTCTCTATCACTGCCAACACTCTCTCCACGGGTTCATTAGCTTCGCTCTCCGCCACTGCCTTATCTTCCGGTTCCGCCTTAAAGATTCTCGGTGGCACGAGCATGGTGGCCGGCGGAGCTCTGGTTAAACTCGATATGGGTGCCGCCACGAATGGCTTTGCTCTTAACATGCAAGGCACCGGAAACATCACCACGGGGGGTGCCATGTTGAATATTATGAACAACACTATGCAGGCTGGCTCGATAGCATCTATTTCTGCTAAAGGATTAACTTCAGGCAATATTTTCAATATTATCGCCTCGACCTCGGCATTTACCGGAAATGTATTTAAAATTCAAGCAAAAAATCTTAGCACGGAAGGATCTATATTTAATATCAGTGTGCCAACATCTAGTTCCCAACAAGTCCATATATTACTTGCCACAAATGCTAATGGTACGGTTGTAGCATCTTTGAGTAACTCTGGCACTTTGGCGTTACGCGGGAAAATATTTAATCATGGCGGCGGTAGCGCAGCATGTCTCTCGTTAAATAGTCCTGCTGGTTGTGTTGACTATGCCGAAACATATCCGACCCAAGACAGTTCTATCGAAGCGGCCGATTTGTTAGCGCCTGATCCAAATAATCCAGAAAATGTGATTAAGGCTGTTCGGGGTACGAGTGTTATCGGAATTGTTTCTACAAACCCGGCCACGCTGATAACTGGAAATATATTTTCTTATGGCGCGGAAACCCTTAGTGACGTTCCGGCGGGACAAGTACCGGTGGCTTTGGCCGGACGGGTGCCTTTGAAAGTTTCAACTGAAAATGGGCCAATCAATATTGGAGATTATCTCACTGCCTCTTCGATCCCCGGCGTGGCCATGAGAGCGACAAAAGCCGGCCAGGCCGTCGGACCAGCATTGGGAAGTTATTCCGGAAGCGGCGTTGGACAAGTAATGACGTTTGTCGGAGCCGGATATTATAACGGTAAAAATCTTGAAGATATTGCCGGTTCTTTTGATACTTCATCAAATATTGGTTTGGCCAATGCTTTGCTTGAACAGTTCGCTCATCAAGCACCACCAACGGCGGCTGATATGTCCGATATTTTAGCCGACCGAATAGCGGCAGCGGTTGAAGTTATTTCACCAAAAGTCTTTGCGGATGCATTGTTTACTAATAATATAAACACTAAGACAGGAAATCCAGCAATAACATTTGATGATTCAGGTAATGCGACGTTTAGTGGAGACGTAACGGCCAATAATATTAATGGCACGGTGGTGGGTCTCGATACAATCAATACCCAAATTTCTACACTCTCAAATCAAGTGGCTGGCTTATCGGGCAACGCAAACATTAATAATCTTAATGTTGGGGCTAGTCTTTCGGCGAATATATTTAACGCTTCGGGATGGGCCCAATTCGATTCCAATGTTTCAATCGGCGGCGGGTTAGCGGTGGCCGGCAGCGCGTCATTCGGGACGCTGTCAGCCGGCACGATTTCGGTAAATCAGATTAAGAGTTCACAGTTGGATACTCTCACAAATCAATTTGCCAGCTTGAGCTTCAGCTTTGGTAATTTAGCCAGCGCCTCCATTAATACAAATAGCCGATTAAGCACATTAGCCAGCGCTCAATTGGCCATGGGAACCATGTTCAATACTCACGGTCTCAATGTAAGCGGGACTACTACGATTAATGGCGGATTGCTCGTGGATACGATTGGTTCGACGGGGGATACGCTATCAATTCTTAATGACATGATTTTCTTCGGCCGGCCGTATTTCAATAACGACACGGCCGGGTTCGCTATGATTAAGAACGGGGCGCGAAGCGTGGACGTGGTCTTCACCCAGGAATATATTGATCAGCCGGTCGTAACCGCGAACATTTCGGTCGAGGCGAGCGACTCCATTTCTGAAGATACGATATTTAATGCCAATCTTCAGTATCTGGTCGTCAAGAAAACCACTCAAGGATTCACGATTAAGTTAAACAAGGACGCGCCGGGGGATATCCGATTCAGCTGGATTGCTTTGGCGGTAAAAAGCGCGAATGTGTTCCAATCTATTGATATCACGCCAACTCCAACACCGACGCCATCCGATACCCCAACGCCGACTCCGGAAATAACTCCGTCCAACACGCCGACGCCCACGCCCGAAGTGACTCCGACGGACACACCCACACCGACGCCATCCGATACGCCCGAGCCGACGCCATAATAATCAACAGGTCTTTCTTGAGTTTATTATTTAGGCATACTATAATCACTTCAAGGTCGAACACTAATCTCTAAATATCGTATCAAATATGAATTTTCTGCAAAAAAATATCGTGGCAGTGATGGTCGTTATTGCGTTGGCGGGGGCTGGTTCCGGCTATTATTTTTATCACCAGTACCAAGTTCTTAAAGCAAATCCCCAAGCGGTGACTGATAAAGAGAACGCGGCCCTCGTGGCCAAGCTCGGCCAGCTGATTCTTCTTCCGGCGAACGAACAACCCACCATTGCGACCGTGGCCGATCCTTCAAAGCTCACGGACCAACCTTTCTTTGCCAACGCCAAGACCGGGGATCGCGTTTTCATCTACACGAACGCCAAGAAAGCTATCTTGTATGATGAAGTCGCCAATAAGATTATTGAAGTCGCACCGATTAATATCGGGGCAAGCGCGACGACGACAAAATAATAAGCGGTAAGCGTTTCTAGATAATACACAGTCGTCTTCTCGGAGTAGTTTCTAACGGTGCTTTAGCCCGTTAAGAATCTCTGTAGGCGACTGTGTATTTTGTTAATGGTATACTTAGAGCCAATCCATGAGGGACGTTTTTAAAGTTACCACTGCCGGATACTTAGTTGTTTTTTTAATTGTCGCGAGTATTTTTTCTTTCCAATATGCCAGCGCCGAATTATCTCAAGGCTCGAGCATGTCTTCCGATAATTTCAAAGTTCTCGACGCTCAACATGGGAGTTTCGGAGCCATCTCTTCTTCTAGTTCCGGAAACTTTATTCTTTTGGGCAATATTGGCGATGTGGCTATCGGCAGCTCTTCGATCACCGACTTCAAACTTAATTCCGGTTTTCTATATTATCCCAAAGTTATCGCCCCGATTCTTAATTCGGCCACTGCCGGCGTAAACCAAGTGGCGTTGGCGTGGACGGGGGCTTCGGCTTTTCAAGGACTTTCCGTGAGCGGGTATGACGTTTGTTTAAAATCCTCCGGCGGGGCATACGCCTGTTCCAATGTCGGCAATACAACCTCGTCCACGCAAACAAATCTCACGGCCGATGTGGCGTACACGTTTCAAATAGAAGCCTTGGACGCACTGAACAATATCATCGCCATCTCTAATGAATTAAGCGCGACGCCGACGGCGCCAGCGCCCACTCCAACGCCGACATCCACACCGCCCCCGCAAAATAATAATGGCGGAGGTGGCGGGGGTGGGGGAGGATTTTTACCGCCGCCAAGCGGCGGCGGGGCGGTTAAGCTCATTGGCATTTCGTACCCCCTTTCTACCGTCTTTGCCTATCTGAACGAAGCCGTTGTTTCATCGATTAAAACCGGGCCGACCGGCGCGTTTCAAATTACAGTCGCCAATGTTCCCGCCGATGCCACTATCGGTATCGGTTCACAAGACTCAAACGGCCGTAAATCGATAACGGTCAGTTACCCGATTAGTTCCGCGGGCTCGATGACGATTTCAAATATTCTGGTGCCGACAACCATTGAGTTAAGTTCCTATCAGTTAGCAAGGGGCGACATTCTCCGCATCTTCGGCCAAGGCCCGGCCGTGTCGGAAGTCGACGTTCACGTGTTCTCTAAGGAAATCATAAATAAGTTAGGAGCTGATAACAACGGCTCGTATACTCTAAGCTTTAATACGCAGGTTTTGCCGGAAGATTCCCATACCGCGAAATCGCGCGCCATTCTCGCGGACGTAGTCAGTCCGTTCTCTGAAGTGAAAACATTCATCGTCGGCAACAAGCCCGTAAATACGAATGCCCAGAGCACCGATCTCAACCATGACGGCCGGATTAATATTATTGATTTTAGTGTCCTGATGTACTGGTGGAATACTAAATCCCAGCAAGGGCTTACCGCGGCCGATATCAATGGCGACGGCAAAGTAAATATTATCGACTTTAGTATATTATTATTCCAATGGACTGGTTAAAATCATCTATTTTAATAATCGGCGCGGCTCTTATTTTTGCGTTCGCGCCGAAAGCAGAGGCGGCGGTTATTTCCATTGACGCGCCCCAGCAAAACTTGGCCGTCGGAGATACGGTGGCCGTAACCGTTCATCTAGACACCCAGGGCGAGACAATTAACGCCGTCGATCTTGGCGTGCTGTATCCGAAACTTTTTTCCGTTCAGAAGATTTCGAAAGTCGGATCGGCAGTCGAGCTGTGGGTGAACGAGCCCAGTTTCACCAAAGACGCCGTATTTCTAACTGGCGGAACGCCGAGCGGAGTAAAATCTAAAGATGCGGTGGTGGCGACGATATATCTGACGGCCGATGCCGCCGGCCAAGGCACGCTTGGCTTAAGTCCGGCGTCGCAAGTTCTTCTTGGCGACGGAAAAGGCACTCCCGCGCAAGTGTCTCTCCGAACTTTGTCATTTACAATCAGCCCTCGGCCCGGCAAGCAGACTTCTCAAACATACGGCGGGGTTGCGTTGAATCGCCAGAACGCGGCAGACACCACCTCGCCTGAAGGCTTCGATCTCTTGATTGAAAAACAGGCCGAGCTCTTTGATGGTAAATATTTTGCGGCTTTTTCTACTCGCGATTCCGGCTCCGGCGTCGATCATTACGAAATAAAACAGGGGAGCGGGGAGTACGTGAATGCGCAAAGCCCGTATGTTCTCGAGGACCAATCTCTGCATTCTGTGATTCGCGTGCGGGCTTACGACGCCGCGGGCAATTATCGCATCGAAACTTATCCGAATATTTTCAAACGTTTCTGGTGGTGGATAACTAATCTATTTCGCCGGCCGGGCGCATAGTATAATTAGCGCATATCTCTCATGCAACTTAGAAGACAACACGTCGTAAGCTTAGTCTTCATAGGATTTTTTTATTTTCTGATCTTGCCTTTCTCGGCTCAAGCCGCGACGTTATTCTTTTCTCCTTCGACGGCAATAAAGCAAGTCGGCGATAATTTTACGGTCGCGGTCAAAGTCAATACTGAAGGCCAGGCAATCAACGCCGTCCAGGGCTCAATCATTTTTGATCCCGCCAAACTTTCGGTGGCGGGTATTTCTAAAACGGGTTCTATCTTTAATTTATGGACGAGCGATCCGACATTTTCCAATTCCGACGGGACGATTGATTTTGAAGGGGGACTGCCCAGCCCGGGCTATAATGGCTCGGGTGGATTAATTCTCACTGTAACTTTTAAAGCCAAAGCTCCTACCACTGAAAGCACTGATACCGAAGCTGTTTTATCCTCCGGTTCAATTTTGGCGAATGACGGGCAGGGGACAAATGTACTCTCCAGCCTGGGAAAAATCAGCGTGGTTATTAATGCTTCCCAGATTTCTTCAACCCCGCCCCCGGATACTTCTACGTCCGGCGCTCCCGTAGTGGATTCTTCAACGCATCCCGACAGTACCAAATGGTATTCCAATAATAATCCGGTCTTTGCCTGGGCCCTGCCGGCGGATGCCACCGGGGTGAGCTATCTGATTACCGACAAGCCAACCTCTAATCCGGGACCCAAAAGCGATGGTGTCGCCAGTCAGGCGGCGTTTACAGGAATCGGCGACGGGACTCAATATTTCCATATTAAATTTCAGCAAGGCGGTGCTTGGGGACTCATTGCGCATTATCAGTTTAATATAGACACGGCTCCGCCGGCCGGATTCGACATCCATACGGCCAGCTCCAGCGATACCCAGCCCCAGATTACCTTTGAAACGACCGATGCTTTGTCGGGGATTGATCATTACGAAATCAAAGTCGGGGATAGCGGCAATTGGATTACTGTATCTGCAGATCAAGCCGGGAAGCCTTACGGCCTTTCATCTGATAAGATTGGGAACCAGACAGTTTACGTGAAGGCCATCGATAAGGCCGGCAACGCGACGACGGAATCAATCGCGCTCACCATCGCCGGTTCGGCGGCGGGCTCAACCATTGGCATCTGGGTCGCGAAATTGTTTGATGGTATTGTGAACGGATTGAGCAACTACGGCTTGCTTATCGCGCTCTTGGCCGCTATCGTCGGTATTCTGATTCTGATTTACCAACTCCTTGGCGCCAATCTTGATAAGCTCTGGCATCGCTTAGATGACCGCCGGGTCGTGCGTAAGACTGAACACAAAGCTGATTCCACCCTCGATAAATTAATGAATGACATGGCTGATGAAATTAAGTTCTTAAATACAATCGGCAAGCATCGCCGGCTTGGAAGCGAAGAAAAATATCTTAAGTCAAAGATTGAACAATATCTCAAGACCCTAAAGAATAGCGGGCGATAGGCAATGGGGCGGGGGACTCCCCTACGGGGATTCAAAAAATAAGGACTCTACAATAGAAACCGTCCCGATATATCGGGACGGTTTCTTGCTTGGGTTCAAGCGGGAATGAAAATATTTTTTAAAATTTATTTTAATTATTTAATCCTACGTAATTAATAATTAAAATAAAAAAATTTTGAATTTTAAAAAATATTGATAACCAAGAGGGTCAGTCTGGTATTTTGAGCCCGGCCCTAGTTATTATTATATAGATATGCTTATAAGTAGGGGTAAGGTGCTATAAATATGCTCTGTAGGATGCCCTAGGACGAAGGAAAGGGTACTAGAACTCATGGGTGGGATCATGAAAACATACTCCTTATTGTTTGTTCCGATTATATCGATATCTTTAGTATAGACGTGTCGCATAATCTACAATGTGCGACGTACTATTAATACAAAATACCAATCCCCTTTAATAAAATAGAGTTTGGAATTATTTTTATTTAATTAAATTAATTATTCTTCCCCCGCCCCGCCCTCTCTTCTCTGTCTTATACCCCCTTGTTAATTAACCCCATTTAAATTAAAGTTGTTTTATAACTAAACCTATTTATGCCTAAACTCGTATTTGATATTGAAACTGTCGGCGTGGATTTTGAGGCTTTGGACGAGACCGCCCAGGAGCTTTTATTGGCCAACGCGAAAGACGATAATGAACGCCAGGTCATCCGTGAAATGCTTGGCGTTTCTCCTTTGACTGGCCGGGTGGTGGCAATCTCTTTTTTGAATCCCGAAACAAATAAAGGCGGAGTCTATTATCAGAAACAAAACGATAACGAAGTGGAAGAAGAGGTCGATGGATATTTGGTCGTCCCCTGCGCTGACGAAAAAGAAATTTTAAAAAGATTTTGGGATTTGGCGAATCATTACGAACAATTCATTACTTTCAACGGCTACGGCTTCGATTGTCCGTTTCTGATGATTCGTTCGGCAATATTAAAAGTGAAACCAAGCGTGAATTTGATGACCTACCGTTATGGCGACAAGCCTCACTTGGATGTTTACGACAAGCTGACCAACTACGGCGCGGTTCGTTTTAAGCGTTCTCTTCATCTCTGGTGCCAAGCCTTCGGGATCGAAAGTCCGAAAGACAAAGGCATCACCGGCCATGATGTCGGTATTTATTTCAAGGACAAACGCTGCCGTGAAATCGCCCTCTACTGCGTCGGTGACATCAAATCCACCGCCAAACTCTACGAATACTGGGAAAAGTACATGTCGGGCAAGTAGCCTTGCTATTCTATAAAACTCGTGGTATTGTTGTATGTATCAGTTGGCACCTTCGTGCCGCCTGTGGTAGACCCGTAGTTGTTCTTTTGGAGGTATAACATATGCCGAGTAGCGAACTCGCCAAGGCTATCGGAAGAATCAAGGCCGGTTCCATCGTGCAGTTCGGTGGGATGGTCAACGATGTCTGTTTTCTGAAAGTCGGCGAACTACCTTCAGAAAATGATGACTGGTCCGATGATGGATACGACCTGTGTAATCTATCCGGGGATTTCCATGGTCCACGTGCCATCCAGGTTCGTGGACTTGCTTGGTTCATGAGCGAGGCTCTCAAAGCTGGAGCAGGTCTGTACCTCGGCTCAGAGGAAATGTACGACGGTGAAGGAAAGCTACTCCAGGGCATCGAACTAGCGATGTTCCGGGACGTGGATGAGCTTCGCTATGTCGTTCGGGCCATTCTGCCGAAGACTGAACTGAAAACGTTCGCTGATGTACCCGAACGGCGGAGGTTTCTGCTCATCTTGACCGATAATGGTCCAGGTGGAGAGCCGAAAGAAAAAGAAGTCGAGTGTGTGAAAATTCAGAATCATGCCCACGGAGGCTACCTTGGGGTCAGATTAGACGAAGAAGGTTTTGGGAAAGTAGTTTTTCTAAGGAATGATCATCCGGTAAAGCTGATCATCGACTAGCGACCGCGAGAACCGCGAGAGCATACCGCTCTCCCCCGCTCTCGCGGTTTTTCGTTCTAAAAATAGACCCGACCGGGTCTATTTTTAGTTCTCTTTTCGAGTGGCTTTTATTCTGTCGTTTTCGGTGAGAAAACGTTTTCGCAAGCGGACACTGATGGGAGTGATTTCGAGATAGTCGTCTTCGGTCATGACCTCGAGGCCGCGTTCAAGAGTTAATGTATAGGCTGGCACAAGCATGACGTTGTCATCGGAGCCGGAGGCGCGCATGTTGGTGAGCTTTTTGCCTTTGATGGGATTGACGGTCATGTCGTCGCCTTTGGAAGTATCGCCGATGACCATGCCGGCGTAGACTTCGGTATTAGCCGGGATGTATAAGCGACCGCGTTCTTGGAGGTTGTCGAGAGCGTACGCGAGCGTCTTGCCGGTTTCACCAGAGACCATCGAGCCGGTCGCTCGTTTTCTAATATCACCAGCGAAAGGCTTGTAGCCCGTGAAACGGCTAGAGAGAATCCCCTCGCCCTTGGTATCAATTACAAACTCGTTACGGAAACCCAGCAAACCGCGGGTCGGAATTTCAAAGGTCATGCGTACTTGGCCATGGTGCTGTTCCATATTCATCATTGTCCCTGCTCGTTTGTTTAATTTTTGGATCACGACACCGGAAGTTTCTTCGGGCACGTCAATAATTGCCTCTTCAAAAGGTTCCATCTTGACGCCGTCGATTTCTTTAATAATAACTTGCGGCTGGGAAACCTGAAGTTCATAGCCTTCGCGGCGCATGTTTTCCAAGAGAATTGAGATATGAAGTTCGCCTCGGCCGTAGACTTTAAAGAATTCATTTGACGAAAAATCGACTTTCAAACCAATGTTGACTTCGAGCTCATGCTCCAAGCGTTCGCGGATTTGCCGGCCGGTAACAAACTTGCCTTCGCGGCCGGCGAACGGAGAATCATTAACCAAAAAATTTAAAGAAATAGTCGGTTCGTCGACATGGATAGCTTGCAGTGGTTCAGTGTCGGGCGACATGCAAATCGTCTCGCCGATATAAATATCAGGAATGCCAGCGACCATCACAATATCCCCTGCTTCGGCTGATTCCGATTCAATTCGAGACATGCCTTTAAAGGTGTAGAGTTTGGTAATTTTACCGGTTCGAGTCTTAACGTCGCCGGCAGTGCCAAGGAGTGTCGCGGGAGTGCGAATAAAAACGTTGTCTCCGACATGGATAGTACCTTCATACATGCGGCCGATGCCTAAACGGCCCAAGAAATTATCATAGGCCAGATTAAAAGGCTGAAAGCGAAGCGGAGCCGATGCATCGGCTTTCGCGGCCGGAACATATTTTAAAATGGTATCTAAAATCGGAGTAAGGTCTTTAGCCTCGTCTTTCATGTCGAGCTTGGCGACTCCAGACCGGCCGATTGCATAGACAACCGGGAAATCCAGCTGTTCGTCAGTAGCGCCCAAATCCATGAATAATTCTAAAAGTTTATGGTGGGTTTCATCCGGGTTAGCAGCAGGCTTATCGATCTTGTTGATGATAACAATGGGTTTAATACCGAGCTCCAGGGCTTTCTTGAGAACAAACTTAGTCTGAGGCATCGGGCCTTCCTGGGCGTCAACAACAAGCAAGACCGAATCAATAGAACGCAAAACCCGCTCGACCTCGGAGCCGAAGTCGGNNATATTGATTTTGGTGTCTTTATAATAAAGAGAAGCGTTTTTGGCGTAAATCGTAATCCCCCGCTCTTGTTCAAGGTCGTTGGTATCCATCGTAAAATCAGCCGCCACCATGCCGGTTTGTTTCATTAAAGCGTCGGTCAA